>CALFTO010000121.1 GCA_937916195.1 uncultured Clostridia bacterium | reverse complement strand
CACCTTATCTTAAAGAGCACGATGTTATGCTTTTACAAAATCACGGTGCACTCACAGTTGGATGTGACCTTATTACTGCATATTACAGAATGGAAACACTTGAACTCTTTGCTAAGATTTCTCTTACTGCTCACCTTCTTGGCGGTGCACAGGAAATCTCAAGACCACAGATTGACAAGCTTTTGTATCTTCGTGAAAATTACTACGGTGTTACAGGCAAACATCCCGGTTACAAACACTACAACGAGGAGAATAAATAATGCTTAAGAATATTCCTAAAGTTCTTTCCCCCGAAATGCTTAAAGTGCTTTGTGAAATGGGTCACAGCGACAGAATAGTTATTGCTGATGGCAATTTCCCCGCTGAGAGTATGGGCAAAAATGCAATAGTTCTCCGTGCTGACGGACACAGTGCAACAGAAATGCTCGATGCAATTCTTACAGTATTCCCCCTTGACACTTATGTGGAAAATCCTGTTCGTCTTATGCAGGTAATGCCCGGTGACAAGGTTGAAACTCCTATCTGGGACGAATACAAGGCTATTGTTAAAAAGCACGATGACAGAGGTGAAAACGCTTTCGGTGAATACGAACGTTTTGAATTTTATGAAGAGGCTAAAAAGTGCTATGCAATTATCGCAACAGGCGAGTCTGCACTTTATGCCAACCTTATTCTTCAAAAGGGTGTAATTTAACTATGGATTATTGTTTAGCAATTGATATGGGGGCTTCAAGTGGTCGTCATATTCTCGGCTACATTGAAAATGACAAATTAAAACTTGAAGAAATCTACAGATTTGAAAACGGAATAGTTGATATCGACGGTACACTCTGCTGGGATATTGAAAAACTTTTTGAAGAAATCAAAAACGGTCTGAAGGCTTGTCACGAAAAAGGAATTCACCCTAAAACTGTTGCTATTGACACTTGGGGCGTTGACTATGTTCTTCTTGACAAGGATAAAAAAGAGATTTTGCCCGCAGTTTCATACCGCGACTCAAGAACTCTCGGAATTCCCGAAGAAGTTGACAAGATTATCCCCCGCGATGAGCTTTATAAACTGACAGGTATTCAAGCTACAAACTACAATTCAATTTATCAGTTGTACTGCGACAAAAAGTCGGGAAAGCTTGACAATGCCGAGTATTTCTTAATGATGCCCGAATATTTTTCGTTCAAATTAACAGGTAAAATCCGCAATGAATACACCCTCACCACAACGGGCGGACTTGTAAATGTAAACACCTTTGAGCGTGATGAGGAAATTCTCAACAAGCTTGGTATCGACAAAAAAATCTTCTCTCCCCTCTCACTTCCCGGTACGGTTGTGGGTAATTTAAGTGAAGAGGTCAAGGCAGAAGTAGGTTTTGACACAACAGTCATACTCTGCGCTTCTCACGATACGGCATCGGCGGTTGCAGCCTGCTCTGTAGGTGATAACGGAATTTATATTTCATCAGGCACATGGAGTTTAATCGGTACAGAGAACACCGAGCCTGTCACCTGTGAAAAAGCTATGAATTCAGGCTTTACCAACGAGGGTGGAATAGAGCATCGTTATCGTTTCCTTGAGAACATTATGGGAATGTGGCTTTTGCAAAATATCCGCAAAAATCTCGACAAAAAATTCACCTATGATGAAATGATGACAATGGCTATGGAAAGCGATTTCACAGAGTATATCAATCCCAATGCAGAGGACTTTTTAGCACCTGACAATATGGTTGAAGCAATCAGAAATTATTTAGGTAAACCTGAACTTCCCATAGGTGATGTACTTAACAGTGTTTATCATTCACTTGCAAAAACTTACAACGAGGCGGTTAAGGTAATTGAAGAAATCAGCCAGAAACAAATTGATGTAATCAACATTGTTGGTGGCGGTTGCAAGGATACTTATCTTAATGCTCTTACTGAAAAATACACAGGTAAAAAGATAATTGCAGGACCTGTTGAGGCAACAGCAGCAGGCAATATACTTGTTCAGCTTATGTATCAAGACAAGGAACTTGATTTAACAGCGGCAAGGGAGCTTGTGAAAAAGTCATTTGGTACAAAATAGTATAAAGATATTCCCCGTCATATTGGCGGGGAATTTTCATATAACTAACACGCAAAAAATCCGCATCGGTTGATGCGGATTTTTATTATGTTTAATTACGGCATTGGCTGTCTTTCAGCCGAATAGTTAATGTCTATACTCTTTTTGAAGAGTAAGTAGTCATACTGTGGTCTCCAGTTATCGCCTGTTTCAACTGAATTGAATTCTTCTTCAGTTGCACCGACATTCATTACATTAACACCCATAACCTGTTTATCTTGCTTATAGCAAGTATCCCAGAATGCGTGGTGACCGATATGCTTTACACTTGCGGGAACATACATATAAGTAAGTGCCTGACACTGTGTGAACGCATCTGAGCCGATATACTCAAGTCCTTCAGGTAATGAAAGATAGATTTCACCAAGAGCCTCGTCAGAGGTATAATGAGTATCAGTTACCTCACCTGCAGGAACATAAGAATAGATGTTTGCAAGTCTTGGAATTTCATAGAAGCCAAGAGTTTCAATTGTTGTAACACCCTCGGGAATATAAACGGTTGTCATATTTGCGTAGTTAAAGCAAAGCTCACCTATTGTTTTAACTGTTGAGGGAATAACATATGTAAGAACATCTCTCTCATAATCTGCATAGTTTTCGTCTTCAACCGCGGGCTCAATTCTGTAGCCATATTCATCATACTCTGCATAACCGTATTTTTCGGCAAGATAAGTATCGTGGTCTGTGGGCATACAGATAATCTCTGTTTTATCTTTGTTATAAAGAACGCCGTCGATGTCACAATAATTTGGATTATTCTCGTCAACCTCAATACACTGAAGTGCCCAGCAAGAATAGAACGACTTACCGTCAATTTCAAGCACATCAGCACCAATATTGATAACCTTAACCTTTTCATCACAGTTAAGGGCATACTGGCGAATAGCAGTAATCGGCTTTGTTTCGTCCTTTTTTAAGGTGAAATTTGTTTTAGGGTCAGCATTGTTTTCGTCGTAAACAACTTCCATAGCATAATCAATATCAAGTTCAGTAATAAAACCTGTATTACTGAATTTATCAAATTGAATACCTGCTTTAGTTTCTGAATATTCAAAAGTATCACTTTGAACTGTACGAACTGAAAAATACATTGAAAGGGAAACAGCAATGATAATAACAAAAGCAAATATGAATTTCTTTAACCCATAATGCTTATAGGGCTTGTTAATATGAGGTGCTGCAAGGCCGGGAACCTGATAAGTCCAAATTTCGTCTTCAGGAATATCAAGATGAATTTCTTCTTGCAAAGGAGCAATTTTCTTTTCTTTTTTACTCATAATAACTCACCCCCATTAACCTGTATAACCGCCGGAAACAGAAATGCCTTCTTCTTGGGCTTTCTTTTCTGTAACTTCTGCACGGCGTTTAAGAACTTCCATAACCATATTCTGCTTTTTGTTGTCATAATCCCAGAAGAGATAAGGAATTGTCATAAGGAAGAAGCCGACAACGTCAACAATAATCGGAATAACAATAATATTTCTTCTTGACTCGTCAATGAAAAGAACGTCCCAGTTACTGTTAAAGCCATATCTGAGAAGCATAAGAGGAATAATAAGGCCTACAAAAGATGTAATAGGTCCTGTGAACCAACCGAAGATACCTGCAAAGCTTTCAAGACGCTCACCTGACAAGTACATCTGATAGTCACCGATACGAACATTCATATCGTGACCTGCAGTTGTTGGAACTGTCTTTGTCATTTCCATAAAGAAGAGAACTACAACGCAGATTGTACCGCAAAGGTTGAGGTTGTCACCGCAGAACCACATAGCCGTCGCGATAATTGCATAACCGATTGCACGGCTCAACTGATAGAAAATCATAATCTGCTTGTATGAAAATCTCTTTAAGAAATATGGTGATAACAAATCGGGTGGAGTACCCGCGAATGAAATGAGGGCAACCAACAATGAATATGGAAGACCACTCAAACGGAATGTGTAGAAGTAAAGAATTGTAACAAATGGAAGCATACCGTTACCGAGTGAGTCAATAAGACCAACTATGGTATTGATAAGCAAATATTTGTTTTTAAGAACACCGAACATACCGTCCCAGAATTTAATCTGTACTTTCTTTTCGATTGGCGGCTGTGGAATTCTCTCTTTAATTCTGCCTGCAAGATACATTGTAAAGCATGCAGCAGTGATAAATGTTATCGGAATAACATAACGGTACATATTGATATCTGCCCACTCATAACGGAGAGCACCGATAATTGCGGGAAGAATAATTGCAAGAATAGAGTTAAAAATGTGAGAAATCTTTACGGGATAGCTACGAACAAGAATTCTTTCTTGAAGATTAGGACTGATTCTCTTTGAGCATTCTTCAAGAACATTGCCGAAGCCGAACACATTATATGTAGCGAACAGAAGATTTGCAACCCATACTCTTGTTGCAACATCAGTGATGTTGTAAACTGGAAGCCAACCGATAAGGATAACCATTACGCACTTTGGAACAACATCACAATAAAGGCTGTATTTATAACGGCCAAACTTTGGAATAAGTTTTTTGCGCCAGAAAATATTACGGGCGCCTACCCAACCTGTGTAAAGGAAATGAGTACCAAAGGTTTTAAAGCACGCCGTGGCATTCATACCCTCTAAACCGTTAAGCAACGTAATAAACTGGCTTGTAGGGTCAAACAATCTTGAGTAATCGAAGATAATTGTCGATATACCAAAGAGCATCATCAATCCGTAAACCAGATAAACTTTCTTTTCTTGCTTTTTAGGTAAGAAGCCTAAGTTATCGCACACATACCACCAAATAAGTGCTGAAATATAGCCGAGAGGCATATTCAGAATACCGATGACAGAGAATGTGAGATAAGGCAACTTATAGTGGTGCATAATGAGGAAACAGCTTGACCAGAAGCCGATATACTCAAGCACTTTTGCACCTGTGTAGTTTGCGCCGACACCGATAACTACGTCCTTATATTCTTTATAAGGAACATATTTACCTTCTGCCGGAGTGTTCCAATGAGTTTTGATTTCAGTACCAAAATCTTTTACTTTATCAAGTACACTCATTTTTCACTCTCCCTTTCCATATATATTCAAATAATTTTACCATAAATAATAATAATTGACAATGTGATTTTGGTCTTTTATTTTTATTTGTAGGTTTACACAAAAAAAGGACTTATCGACTGTGCAATAAGTCCTTTGATAACTTTATTTATTCAATATTCCGAGCACTTCTGATATATCGTTAATTTCGTAGTCAATTCTTATATTGTCTTTGTTTTCTGCACCGTGAGAATTGTACCAACAACAAAGAATATTTGCATTATTACCGCCACGCATATCGCTGGTAAGGCTGTCCCCTATAATCATTACCTCGTCGTGAGAAAAAGCACCGATTTCACTCTCAACAGCCTTGAAAAATTCAATTGAGGGTTTTTCAAAGCCTATTTTATCGGATATAAAAACGCCGTCAAAAATATCAATAAGTCCTGATTGCACAAGTTTGCGACTTTGTGCAACAATTGTTCCGTTTGTGACTGCATACTGACGGATTTTGCCTTTTAATGCGGTAACCGTTTCCAGTCCATTATCGCAGAAAAAAGCTTTATCGCCCAAACGTTCTTGATATTCGTCATTAAACTCGTTAATTCGGTCAAAGCTTATGCCCTCTGACCCGAAAAATTCTACAAAGCGGTCGTGAAGCACCTGTGTTTTTGTAATTTCGCCACGCTCAAGTTTTTCCCAGTATTTGCGGTTAATGACCGAATATCTTTTCAGCATTTCGTCAGTACATTCGCCCAAACCAAAGACCTCAAAGCATTTGCGAATACCATAAGCTTCTGCTTTACCGAAATCAAGCAGAGTTCCGTCAATATCCCAAAGCAAAGTTTTAATCATATTATTCCAAAACCTTCCA
>CALFTO010000120.1 GCA_937916195.1 uncultured Clostridia bacterium | reverse complement strand
TCTACCATAGGAGGTGCTTTTTTTCTATTGTCCGTTTTTACTGGACTTGTTCAAAACTCGGGTGCTTTTGCTATATGATTGAAAAGCCTCCCTTGTCAAAGGGAGGGGGACCGCTTGCGGTGGAGGGATTCATTATTTATACCTTGCAGGATTATCTGTTCGCTCCAGAAGATAGTCAATTGATACATCAAAATAATCGGCGATTTTTATGAGCGTAGAGTAGTCGGCTTCACGAACACCCGTTTCATAACGACTTATGGCATTCTGATTAAGCTGTAAGTCCATAGCCAATTTTAACTGTGAAATTTTGCGATTTTTACGCAATTCTTTCAATCTCATAAAATCACCTGCCTCTTGACAAAATTATACCGCATCGGTATAATTGAAATATCCCGATTTGGTATATGTGGAGGAGAAAGATATGAAAAAATTATTAGTACTTTTAATCAGTGTAGTGAGTTTATCAGCTTTGTTTTTTGGTGGATGTTCAACAGAGTATGATGATATGACAGAAGAACCAGCGGATATGGACAGCTTTTCAAGTGGGAGCAATATAGGATTTGAAATGTTGCAGTATCCATCATCTAATGGTAATTTTGAGTATAACGTTTATGAAACTTATGTTGAGATTACTTGGTACACCGGGTTGTCAACCGATGTTATTATTCCGGACGAGATAGACGGATTGCCAGTGAAAGTTATTGGAGAGAGAGCTTTTAGTGGAGAAAAAAATGAAACAATTATTCGTGGTCGTTCAGAGTATTTTTCAATCACTAGTGTAACTCTCCCACAAAATTTGGTGGAAATAGGAGAGTATGCTTTTTTTCATCATGCGTTGAAAGAGTTGATTATTCCGGACTCCGTTGAAAAAATTGGAGAGTGTGCGTTCGAGGGCAATTGTCTCCTTTCAAGCATTGTGTTTGGTAATTCATTACGTGAAATAGGAGAATGGGCATTTCGCAACTGTAACTTGAAAGGACAAATAGTTTTGCCTGAGAGTTTGATTACTATTGGAGAACGTGCATTTGATGTGTATACTGATTCATTTTTCAATTACAATGATGTGTGGTATTATAGCGAAGCTTCAACAGAGGGACAAGCTAAATTAAATGGTGAAACAACAACATATGACGGTAAGGATGTAACAAAAATCGAGGTTTTTGAGATTGGTGATGCAACGATAATTATTCCAGCATCTGTTGTATCAATAGGAGAAGATGCATTTTACTGGAGATACACATTGAATTGTCCTAAGGGTTCAAATGCTGTTCAATATATTGTTGATTCAGGGCACGAGAATTATTGCATATATTAAAATATATATTTCTTATGTTATAAAAATGAAAAAGCAAGGGCTTCTTAATTTGAAGTCCTTGCTTTTTTGCGGGTTGTCGAGGACGTCGACCCCTACAAATAATGTCACCCTGAACAACGCGAAAGGTCTCTTTTTTTGAGATTCTTCGCTTCGCTCAGAATGACATAATAAACGGGCGATTCGTGAATCGCCCCTGCATTTTTTACACTTTGCGTTTTGCATTTTGCACTATTCTGCCGTATATTCTCTCACTCTCAAAGGTATTCCAATCTCTTCGCAAAGCTTTTTGCAATCTTCAATATCTTCTTCGCTGATAACATCAACAACCGTAAGCTTTGTGGGAATTCCGTATTCCTTACATTCCTTTGCAAACTTTAACATTGCATCAAATGCCTTTTCGCCGTAAACAGGTTGAGTAATATCATTATACTTCTCTGCTGTGGGGGCATTGAGGCTGATTGAAACTGTATCGATAACCTCGCAGATTTCCTTTGCAGTTTCTCTTTTGTTAATAAGGTCAGAAAGTCCGTTTGTGTTAAGGCGGATTTTAATTCCCTTTTCCTTTAAGTATTTCGCAGTTTCAAGTAATCCGTTAAGGTTGCAGGTTGGCTCGCCGTAGCCACAGAATACCACGCTTTTCTCGTAATTTGAGAAATCGAATTCGTCAATTGCTTTTTTGATTTCTTCGTTTGTGGGGTTGTGACCCTCAAACCATAAGGTTGTAGCTTCGCCAACGCTGTCCCCGTTGTTGCGGATACAGAATTTGCATCTGCAGGGGCAAGCGTTTGTAATATTAAGATATACTTGATTTTCGAAAGTATAAACTATATCAGCCATTGTTAATTCTCCTTTTAAAATTCGTTTTATCAAGGGCAATTGCCATTATATAAAAGATAACTGCACTACCCACAGCTTGAATAACATTACCTAAAATTGAGAGCGTTGCCGAGGCAACAGAGTACAGAACACACTCCGCAACAAAATATCCGCCAATGGAAATTATGCCTGATAAAACCGGCATAAAAGCGGTTTTCTTATTCAAAATTTTGCTTGAATTATTCTTCACAGCAAGTGCAAAAGGTATCGTAATTAATGCTTTAATTATTGCTGTGGGAACACTCCAGATTGCAAAGCCTGCAAGCACATCGGCGAGTGCACCGCCCAATGCGGCGGCAATAATGCAATAGGGAAAGGGGAGTACGCAAGCGCAAAGATAAATAACGCTGTCGCCAAGGTGAATATACCCCTCACCGAGACCTGTTGAAAATTTAACCAACGCGGTAAAAAGCATAATTATTGCCGAAAAAATTGCCGTGTATGTAATTCGTAAAATGGATTGTTTATTTCGCATTTATAAGCATCTCCAAGTTCTTTTGAAAATTCACTCCGTCGGGCTCATAATCGAGCTTTGTCGGGGTGTTTACTATTGAACAATAAATAAAGTCTGTTGCAAGAGTTACAGCATCAAAAACATTCATCCCGTTGACAATACCACCGCAGACAACACTTGAAAAAATGTCGCCCGTGCCTGAATAACTACCGTTTAAAAGCTCTGAATTTACAAGGCTTGAGCGTGTTTTTTCAACAATGAGATTTGAGATTTCAGTACGAGATTTTATTCCTGTAACTATTACAGTTTTTGTTGTTTCAGATAAAAGAGAAGAGGCTAACTCACCAATGTATTCCGGATTTTTGATTACTTCGTTATAATCGACACCGCAGAGAATACAAAGTTCTGTAAGGTTAGGGGTAATAATATTTGCTTTTCTGGTAAGCTCTTTCACCTTTTCGCAAAGTTTTGCGTCATAGGTGTCATAAAGCACGCCGTCATCTGCCATAATGGGGTCAACAAATACGAGTGAATTTTCGCCGAAGCTTTCAATGAAATCGAGTATTATATCGACCTGCTTTTCGCTTGCAAGATACCCTGTGAGAATTGCGTCAAATTTAGCATTTTGCTTTTTCCACTCATCAATATATTGAGGCATATTTTCGGTGTAATCTGTGCAGAAAAATGATGGGTATCCCGTTTGGTGTGAAAGTATTGCGGTGGGTATGGGGTTACACTCAATACCCATAGCTGAAATAATGGGAAGCGATACGGTAAGACTGCATTTCCCAAACCCCGAAAGGTCATTAATAACCGCGATTTTCTTCACAAAAATCACCTCTTGCAATACAACTTTTATGGGTATATAATATAACAAAAGTGTCTTTAATAAAATATACAAATTCAAGAATTTTTAAGGGGACAGTTTAACCGTGAAAAGTCGAAAATTATATATGCAGATTTATGATTATTATAAGGATTTAATTGAGAGCGGAAAAATGAACGAGGGTGAGCGCTTGCCCTCAATCCGCCGTTGTGCAGAGGAACGTGGAGTTAGCAAAACCACCGCAGAGCAGGCATATTTGTGCCTTTGCGATGATGGTTATATATTGCCGAAAAGTCAGAGCGGATACTATGTCTCAAAGCGTGGAAGTCTGCCGAAAAAACAAGAAATCCAAATAGATAAAAAAACTCAAAAAAGCGAAATAATTTATGACTTTTCATCAGCAGGTGTTGACGAAGAGGTTTTCGATATGAATATATGGCGTCGATATGTAAAAAGTGCTCTCAGGCAGACCGAACGTCTGCTTTTTTACGGCGAACCACAGGGTGAACTTGATTTGCGACGCGAAATTGCTTCTTATGCTCGCGAAACCCGAAATTGCGTTTGCAGTGAAGAAAATATTGTAATCGGTGCGGGTGTGCAGACGCTTCTCAATATACTTTGTCCTCTTTTGAAAAATAAAAAATCAGTGTGCTTTGACGATTTGTCATATAAGCAGGGTACTGCGGTTTTTCGCGACTACGGTTTTCGTGTTTCAGATGATAAAGAAAAAAGTAATATTTTATATACTTCGCCGTCATATTCAACCCGTTGGGGCGACACTATGAGCGTTGCTGAACGCTTTGAATTGGTGGATTTCGCTCGCCAAAACGGTAAGCTGATTATTGAAGATGACTATGGTAGTGAATTTCGTTATTTCAACCGTCCCACACCCTCACTTCAAGGGCTTGACGGCGGTGAAAATGTGGTGTATTTAGGCACTTTTTCGAAGCTTTTATTACCATCAATTCGTATAAGCTTTATGATTTTACCCACTCGACTTTTAAAGGAATACAAGCGCAAAAGTCACCTTTATAACCAAACCGTTTCCAAGGCTGACCAAATGGCACTCTGCAGTTATATCCGTGACGGCCATCTTTATTCGCAAATCAGAAAATCAAGAAAATTATATGCACAAAAATCAAAGATTTTAGGTGATTTAATCTCACAGAAATTCGAAGAAAAAGCGGAGCTTTTGAAAACCAATTCACCACTTTATGTCCGTTGCAGATTTGATGTGGGCTTGTCAACCAATGAATTTATAGAAACAGCGCAAAAAAACGGAATAAACCTGATTACCGTCGAAGAAAATGAAAGCTATGCCGAAATTGCATTCTCTGTATCAAGTGTCAGCATTTCAAATCTTGAAAAATCTGTGAAATGCCTGTATCAAGCAATTTGCGGTAGTAAATGAGTACAAAAAAAGCTCTCTCATGAGGGCTTTTATTTATAATACTAATAAATAGTAAAAAAAAATAAAATTTTAATAGACATTTTGACAATAGTCTGTTATAATTTTAACATATACTGTTCTGTCGAAAATTAGTATATTTACTGTGTTTCTTTTCGACACGGTATCAATACATTTTGGGGCGGGTCAACCCGTCATATATCTAAAAAGGAGGAAACCCACAAATGCTCAAAAAAATCAGTTCCATTCCATTTAAGGGAACACCGGAGCAGGAAGCACAGCTTAAAGCTGTAATTGAAGCAAATAAGGACGATAAGAGTATGCTCATGCACGTTATGCAGGAAGCACAGGCTATTTACGGCTATCTTCCTTATGAGGTTCAGGTAATGATTGCAGAGGGTATGGATGTTCCGCTTGAAAAGGTTTACGGCGTATCTACATTCTATGCACAGTTCTCACTTTCTCCCAAGGGCGAGTACAACATTTCAGTTTGTCTTGGTACCGCTTGCTACGTTAAGGGCGCACAGGACCTTGTTGACAAGATTACCGAAAAACTCGGCATTGGTCCGGACGAATGTACTGCTGACGGTAAATTCTCACTTGAAGCTTGCCGTTGCATCGGTGCTTGCGGACTTGCTCCCGTTCTCACAGTTAATGATGAGGTTTACGGTAAGCTCACAGGTAACGATATCCCCGGTATCCTTGAGAAGTACATGGCATAATGAGAGAGCTGTCTCTAAATATTCTTGATATTGCCCAGAATTCTATCACGGCAGGGGCTTCGCTTATAACAATTGAGATTGCCGAAGACACAGCCACCAAAACTCTGATTATCGGTATTTACGATAACGGTAAGGGTATGAGTGAGGAACAGGTGAGAAGTGTTATTGACCCATTCTTTACAACAAGAACAACCCGCAAGGTTGGTATGGGAATTCCGCTTTTTAAAATGGCTGCAGAGCAAACCGGAGGAAGCTTACAAATCAAATCGGAATTAGGTGTGGGAACAGAGGTTCGCGCAACCTTTAAAACCGATAGTGTTGATTTTACACCTCTTGGCGATGTTGCCACAACGGTGCAAATGCTTATCTCAATGAATACCGACCGCGATTTTATTTACCGCAGGTCAGTTGATGGCAGAGATTTTACCCTTGATACCCGTGAGGTTAAAGAAATTTTGGGAGATGTGCCCCTTGACGCTTATGAAGTGTCACAGTGGCTTATCGAATTTATTAACGAAAACACACACGAATTATACGGAGGTGCGTAAAATATGAAAACTCTTGAAGAGCTTATGGCTATAAGAGAAGCAACAAAGCAGAGAATGACAGTTCGCGAAGATACAGGCGACGACGCAATCAGAGTTGTTGTTGGTATGGCAACTTGCGGTATCGCTGCAGGTGCTCGTCCTGTTCTCAACGCATTTGTTGAAGAAATCGCAAAAAGAAACCTTAAGGGCGTTCAGGTTGTTCAGACAGGCTGTATCGGTATGTGCCAGTACGAGCCAATCGTTGAAATTGTTCAGCCCGGTAAAGACAAAGTAACATATGTAAAAATGACTGCTGACAAGGTAGCAAAGGTTGTTAACGACCATATCGTTAACGGAAATGCCGTTGCAGAATACACAGTCAGCGCTATTAAATAAGGAGGAAACATAATGTATCGTTCACACGTACTTGTTTGCGGCGGTACCGGTTGTACCTCTTCAAACAGCGCAGCAATCATTGAGGCTCTTGAAACTCAGATTGCTGAAAAAGGCCTCAGCGAAGAAATTAAAGTAATCAAAACTGGTTGCTTCGGTCTTTGTGCTCTCGGCCCCATTATGATTGTTTATCCTGAAGGAAGCTTCTATTCACAGGTTAAGGTTGAAGATATTCCTGAAATTGTTGAAGAGCATCTTCTCAAAGGTAGAATTGTTACAAGACTTCTTTATGATGAGACAGTAACAACAGAAGAAATTAAATCACTTAACGACACAACATTCTATGCAAAGCAGCAGCGTGTTGCTCTTCGTAACTGCGGTGTTA
>CALFTO010000119.1 GCA_937916195.1 uncultured Clostridia bacterium | reverse complement strand
GGCGATATTATGAAAATGTATCTCAAAATTGAGAATGATATTATCACCGATGTTAAATTTAATACTTATGGTTGTGCATCTGCAATCGCAACAAGCTCAATAGCAACTGATATGATTAAGGGTCAGTCCATCAATGAAGCACTCAGGCTTACAAACAAGGCAGTTGTTGAGGCTCTTGACGGACTTCCCGCAGTAAAAATTCACTGCTCAGTTCTTGCAGAGCAGGCAATTAAAGCCGCTGTAAAAGATTATTACGACAAAAACGGCATTGCATATAACGAAGAAGATTTCAAAATTGAAGAGCATCATCACTAATCGTTAATTTCCTCATTGTTAAAAATTAAATTGTTGAATAAAACGGATGAACACAATTTTTCTATTATATTGACTTGAAAGGGCGATTTGCGAATCGCCCGCAAAATCCGTAAAGACAGACTTTTGCGATGTCTCTGATAAAAAAATAACAGAGAAGCAGATGGAGTAGTAATGGCAACAAGTAAAGAATATATGGAATTTCTAATGGAGCAATTGTCTGCTCTTGACGGAATATACTATCGCAGAATGATGGGTGAATATCTGATTTACTACAAGGACAAGGTTGCGGCATGCATATGCGATGAACGCTTTTTAGTTAGACCTGTTCCGAATGCGATTAAAATGCTCCCAAGTGCAGAGTATGATGCTATGACTGAGGGCGGCAGAAAAAAATTGCTTCGGGTAGACGATATTGATAATCGTGAATTATTAACTAATTTATTCATTGCTATATATGATGAGTTACCTGTACCGAAGCCCAAAAAGAGGAGAAAAACAATGCCAAAGTTAATAATCATTAGGGGTAATTCCGGAAGCGGAAAGACTACACTTGCTAAAGAGTTACAACATAAAATAGGCAGAAATACTCTTGTTATCTCACAAGATATCGTTCGTAGAGAAATGTTGTATGCAAAAGACGGAGCGGATACTGTTGCATTGCCGTTGCTTATTAACTTGGTTAATTATGGATATAACAACTGTTCATATGTAATCCTTGAGGGAATTCTATATTCAGATTGGTATAATCCGTTATTTGAATATGCAAAAGAAATTTTCTGTAATAATATATTTGCTTATTATTATGATATACCTTTTGAAGAAACTCTCAAACGCCACGCAACCAAGCAAGGTGAACTAAGCTTTGGTGCAGAAGATATGAAACGTTGGTGGAGAGAGAAAGATTTTATTAAAATTATTAGAGAAAAAACACTAAATAAAAATACGTCGTTAGATGATGCATTAGGCATTATTATGAATGATATCGGTATAAATTGTTAAATTTAGAAGTCATTAGTAATGAATAACAAATACCCTTACTTTTAAAGGAGCAATTCAAATGACAGTTAAAGAGCTTCAGGAAAAAATTCTTAAACTAAAAAAAGAAAAAGATATCTGCATATTGGCTCATAGCTATGTTGCCCGCGAAATTCAAGAAATTGCTGATTTCACAGGTGATAGCTTTCAGTTAAGTGTTCTCGCTGAGAAAGCACCACAGAAAACCGTTATTATGTGCGGAGTTCGTTTTATGGCTGAAACCGTAAAAATTCTCTCACCCGAAAAAACGGTTTATATCGCAAGCGGTGTTGCAGGCTGTCCAATGGCAGAGCAGATGGATAAAGAGCTTATTTCAAAAGTCAAAGAACAGTATCCCGATTATACCGTTGTGGCTTATATCAATACCACTTCAGACCTTAAAACAGTTTGTGATGTGTGCGTAACCTCATCATCAGCGGTTAAAATCGTTAAGAAAATCGAGAATGATAAAATCCTCTTTATTCCCGACTGTAACCTTGGCGCATTCGTCGCTGAACAAGTTCCCGAAAAAGAGTTCAAGCTCTTGCAGGGCGGTTGTCCAATCCACGCAAGAATGAGTAAAAAAGACGTTGATAGAGCAAAAGAATTGCACCCCAATGCACTCTTCCTTGTTCATCCCGAATGTAGACCAGAGGTTGTTGCAGAGGCAGATTATATCGGCTCAACATCGGGCATTATGGACTATGCCCGCAAGAGCGATGCAAAAGAATTCATTATCGGTACAGAAATCAGTATTGCAGAGTCTTTGCAGTATGAGTGCCCCGATAAAAAATTCTACCCACTTTCAAAAGAGCTTATTTGTCCCAATATGAAGGCTACAACCCTCGTTGACCTTTATAACACCGTAATAGGTGAGGGTGGCGAAGAAATTATAATGGACGAGCAGACCATTAAAGATGCTAAAAAATGCATTGATATGATGATTAAACTCGGAGAATAATATGAGTAAAGCAATAATTGCAATGAGCGGCGGCGTAGACAGTTCTGTCGCCGCTTTACTTATGAAAAAAGAAGGCTATGAATGTGTCGGTGCTACAATGCAACTCTATTCCGAAGGGGATTGCAGTGATGCAAAAGCAGTTGCCGATAAACTTTCTATGCCTTTTTATATTTTTCCGCTTAAAGAAGAATTCAAAGAGCAAGTTATTAATAAATTCATTGAATGCTATGAGCAAGGCAAAACTCCCAATCCTTGTATAGAGTGCAATCGTACATTAAAATTTGGTGCAATGATGGATAAAATGCACGACCTCGGCGGCGATTATGTTGTCACAGGTCACTATGCTCGCGTCGAATACGAAAACGGCGAATATAAGCTCAAAAAAGCCGTTGACGAAAGCAAAGACCAGAGCTATTTTCTCTATATGCTCACACAAGAACAGTTAAAGCATATTAAATTTCCTTTGGGTGAATATACAAAATCCGAAATCCGTGAAATTGCAGAAAAAAATGACCTTATAACTGCTCACAAAAAAGATAGTCAGGATATTTGTTTTGTCCCCGACGGCGATTATGTAAGCTTTATCAAGGGCTATAACGGTAAAGAATATCCAAAAGGACTTTTTATGCACAAAACAGGCTTTTCTTTCGGTGAGCATAAAGGCATTGTGAATTACACAATCGGTCAAAGAAAAGGCTTGGGAATTGCATATAAAAACCCACTTTATGTGCTTAATATTGACCCTGAAACAAATAATGTAATTTTAGGTGATAATGAAGATTTATTCACAGATGAGGTTAGTGCTAAAAATGTGAATATAATCAGCGGGAAACCGATTACAGAGCCAATACGTGTGCTTGCCCGTGTCCGTTATCGTCATAAAGAACAACCCGCAACCGCCTGGCAAACCGAAGACGGAATTTTACATGTGAAATTCGACGAGCCACAACGTGCAATCACAAAAGGACAATCACTCGTAATATTTGACGGTGACACAGTTCTCGGCGGCGGAGAAATTATATAAGTGCAAAATGATTTAATGTCATTCTGAGCGAAGCGAAGAATCTCAACTTAATATATGATGTAGGGGCGATTCACGAATCGTCCCTTTTCTTTTTTACCAAATACACTCCCAAAATAACCGAACACTTTTAATATATTGCAAACCAAAATGCAGAATGATAATATACATTTGCAAGGAGGAATTTCATGAAACTTCAAATTGTAATCGACCCTAATCGTGACGAAGAAATACTCATATATGCTCACATAAAAACTCCGTTAGTGAGTGAAATTGAAGAACTTGTAAACAACCACTCTGTTGACTTAATCGGCTATACCGAAAACGAAACAGTGAAACTCAACTTAAATGATATTTATTGTTTCTTCACAGAAGATAACAAGGTTTATGCACTCACTGAAAATGAGAAGTTTCGGCTTAAATCAAGACTATATCAGTTAGAAGAAAATCTTAATAATAACTTTGTAAAAATCAATCAGTCCTGTATAGCAAATATCAAAAAGATTGACCGTTTCAAAGCAACTGTGGGTGGTTCATTAACCGTGATTTTCAAGAATGGATATGTGGATTTTGTGTCACGAAGAAATCTCAAAAATGTAAAAGAAAGGTTAGGTTTGTAATATGAATAAATATGTAAAAGAATTTTTTCACCGTGGACTTATCTTTGGTGGATTCGGACCAATAATTTTTGGAATTATAATTTTTATAGTATCAAAAACAACTGACAATTTAGTTTTGAGTGGCGGAGAAGTGTTGATAGGTATTGTTTCAACTTATCTGTTGGCATTTGTTCACGCAGGTGCAAGTGTGTTTAATCAAATTGAGCATTGGTCAACAGGTAAATCTCTGCTTTGCCATCTCTCAACACTCTATGTGGCATATTCTCTTTGCTATGTGGCAAATACATGGATTCCATTTGAACCAACAGTGCTTTTAATTTTCACATTGATTTTTATGGTAGTCTACTTTGTAGTGTGGGGTATTGTATATTTCTCAATAAA
>CALFTO010000118.1 GCA_937916195.1 uncultured Clostridia bacterium | reverse complement strand
AGAATCTCACCGCAACGTTGCCTCGCTCATATCATCGCAAAGTCGTATCACTTTCGGACGGTCATTCAGTTGTCAAGGTGCACGAGAGAAAATATCCCTCAAGGGGTGACTTTTAAAACACCGATTTTTGTACGTTTTTTCAAAACTTTTTTCAGAAAATTGAAATTTTGTATCGTTGCACAAAAACACACCCTTCTAATTGGTAGGCATTTAGCAAGCCTGAAAAAACGACTTTTTTTGAAACTTTTTTATTTTCGTTTAAATTGCACAACAAAAAAAGCCGTCACATAGACAGCACAAATAGCGGGAGGACATTTCATCCTCTCGCACAGTTTGTACTGAAACTATGTAACGGCTTAATCTTTAAGCTCTGATTGTCCGTATGTTACTAACCGAGTATCGGACTATACTTTCTTCGGTCAGATAATATGTGTTGGCATAAAACCAATAAATAAAAATATGTGTTTCAGATTATATTAAGTTGTAGGGTAAATATATTATTTATTAATATACTATCATGTAGAACATTTGTTTTTTGTCAAAGCTTTTTTAAAAAATATAATGCAGTATTTATGTATCAAAACAGACCCGTTGGAAAAAGCAGAAATCTGCAATCCTGACGGGACTTTTTATAGCGCTAATAAAAAATATAATACTATTTCTTATAATTACAAAATGTTTTTTTCGAAGATACTATTTTATCTAAATCTGAACTTTCTAAATAAAATATACTTTGTGAATAATACTTGCCTTCATTTATATCCGAAATATCAACAGCTTGTTGCGCTGCTCCTCCAATTAATTGTGCATTTACTAAAATAGGATTTACCATTATAACTACTGCCAACAAAAACATAAGTATTTTCTTCATTTATGAGCACCCTTTCAGATAGTATAATATTTCCGTTTATATATTGCAATACGGTTTCTAATTTTTGCTCATAACTTGCTTTTGTTTTTGACATAGAAAAATCCCCTTAAAGTAGTCTTGAAATTTTTTTATTTCAAGTGTCTACTTTAAGGGGATTATATCAAATACCATTTTACAAAGAGGATTAATTTTTGTCGAATATGCGGATTATATCATTTTGAAATGCTTGAGTGCGTTAATTATGGCTTTTTCTTTTTCAGGGGGGCATTGAGGTACTCTGCTTTTGCCTTAGCCATTGTTGTAATTCTCACGCTCTATTATCCCACACTTGGCTTTCACCTGTGAAATATATAGCGTTGATACCTTTAAGTCGAACTTATCAAGCACATGATCTTTAATCTTCTGATAAGTCGCCTTTGACTCTGATGCCGTTAAATCAAACTCGTCATGGCTGATTTCAAAGCTGATATGTGTATCGGGATTTTTTCTAACCAACTGAACAACCGTCTCGACACGGGTCGAGACGATGCCGTGAATGTCAATACAACACGGGAACAAATCCACCCCCACAGTACACGGGAAAATATCTACAGCTCCCATTTTTATTATAATTGAAGAATCTTCCCTAATAAATCTGGAAGCAACACTTGATAACTTTTCTTATACTCGATTTCTTGTATAGAATTCATTCCTACTAGTGGATTTCCAGTCATCAAATTATCTGATACTATGAGTAACGCTACAGAGGGTATTTCAAAAAGTTCAGCTATACGATAAAATGTGCTGGTTTCCATTTCAACATATTCTGCTTTATATCTTGCAAAAAAGCCCAAGTGACTACGCTCACAAAATATAGAATCAGTACAGAACACCTTTGACTTCTTTATGAAACCTCCCCTTATGCAGCAAACTCTGTCAACGAAGGCTTTATCATTAGGCATTACAATTTGGAATGGTTTCCAGAGTAATGGATCTTCAAGAAGATACGCTTCGGACATACACCCCGACACACATACTTCTGGTGTACAAATTTCACCAATAGGCGTGTTCCTTGACAAAGAACCTACGGCTCCAACAAAAATCATCTTATCGAATACCAATGAAGCACTCATTCCCAAAACATCAATCAAATTACAACTTCCCGGAACACATTTTATCCATGCCACTTTTTTTCCTAAATACTCAACGATATAGGAACTAATCATTTTGTGCTGTGATACTTCTTGAATTTTATAAGATTCATTCGAAAAAACGTCTGCTGGATTCCATACAGGGGATACAATTAATGCATTATAATGAATTGAAACAGGAAGTCCAAAAACCGTTCTTAATTCAAAATAGTTTTCCCCATAATTCTGTTTTAAGATATCAATCAATCGTTCTTTCATAAAATCACCAATGTTTTTAGTCTTTCCCAAAAATGTCTCTAGTATAAACTTTCTCAATCACATCATTCAATATATCATCATATCGGTTAGCAAGAATTATGTTGCTTCTATTCTTAAAAGAAGTAATGTTTTTCCTTATTTCTAATTCATATGCCGGTTGATCATCACACGTTGGCTCATACACGATTATTGAGTAATTTTCTTCTTGAAGCGCTTCTATTATATCCCAAATTGTACTTTGCATAGTATTATCAGAATTATACTTCATTGTTAGGCGATATATTCCAATGACAAGGTTTTTACCATTCCGCATTCCATTATTACGAAAATATTTATCATTTATCATTTGCTTTATTTGATTAATAATGTGATTTTTCCTTAGCTTATTGGATTCTATTGTTGCTTGAGTAAGCTTTTGTGGTATGTCTCCATAGTCAATTAGAAGTTGCCTAGTATCCTTCGGCAGGCAATATCCACCATACCCAAAAGAGGGGTTGTTATAATATTGACCTATCCTTGGATCAAGACATACTCCTTCAATAATCGATTTTGTGTTTAACCCTTTCTTTTCTGCATAAATATCAAGTTCATTAAAGAAACTAATTCTCATCGCAAGGTATGTATTTGAAAATAGTTTAATTGCTTCCGCTTCTGCATACGAAACAAATAATACTTGTATATTTTCTTTTCTTGCGCCTTGCTTGAGAATTTCGCCTACGATACCAGCTCTACCAACCAGCATTGAGTCCTGCAGATCTACCCCAACAACAATTCTTGACGGATACAAATTATCATATAATGCTTTTGATTCGCGTATAAATTCTGGGCAAAATAAGATACGAGAATAGTTATATTTTTTTCGAAGTGTTTCTGTGTAACCAATAGGTACTGTAGATTTAATTACGATATACGCCCCAGTTTTTTCTTCTAAGGCCTCCTCCACAACATTTTCTATAATGCTTGTATCAAAAGAGTTTGATGATTGATCATAATTTGTTGGAACAGCAATAAAAACAAAGTCTGCATTTTTATATGTATGTTTCCCCGTCAGAGCAGCTGTCAAAGACAAAGGAACATTTTGAAAATAATATTGCAGTTCATCGTCCTTAACCGGAGTTATTCTTTTATTGATTTTGTCAACCTTATCATCAAGAATATCCACCGCTGTAATCTCATGATGCTGTGCCAGTATAACAGCAACAGACAATCCAACATATCCCATTCCCACTACAGTTATGTGATATTTCTTATTTTCTACTAAACAATTATCCATAAATCGAACCCATCACACATATTTGTTTTAGCACATACTGCTTCTAATTAGCATAAGATATTTCAGAAGACTATGTGTGCATTATACATATTTATTCCCATCCATACAATTCACAAACAACTTCATACAGATACCAAGAAAAAGGTTAATTCAGCAACAAATCATCCATACAGTATATATGCATATTTTCACATAGCATCGGATTGTCATAATATTTGCAGTTTTTACATGCTACAATCTTAGGCTTTAGCATTTTTTGTGCTTTTCTGTACAAATCTACAAAACTGTTTTCATATAAACTTCCTAATACTAATTTTTCTCTTCCTTTTTGAACAACACACTCTCCGGTATTCAGCACCTTAAAATACGCTGTTCCGTTATTACATAAAGGTGTCCTAGAACAATGAGTAAATTTGTAATCATTTTGCAATTTATTCTTTATAATCAGTTGATCAGTTTCATTGATTCCAAGTTTCATCTGGCTTTTTCCTCTTCCCTTCAAATACAGAGGAAAGAAATGAATCATTTTAACATCTAGATTTTTTAGAAAATCTACTAAATGATTCAGTCTGCCTATATTGGATTTCTTCAGAACCGTCCCTACTGTAACCGGAATATCATTTTTAGTCATTAATTCTATATATGAGACAGCTCTATCAAATGTCCCCTCACCACGAAATGCATCATGTTCCTGTTTTCTATCAGAATCTATACTAGCTCTGACCTCAAAAAAACCAGCAGCCTTAATATCAAGAACATCATTTGTAGATAATGCAGTTGCGTTGGTATATAACGATTTATATTTAAACTTTCTGAAGCTTTTCTCTCCCAGCATTTCATAGAATCTTGGCCAGATAGTGGCTTCTCCACCAATAAAACTAACAATTGCCTCTTTGCTCACCTCATAAATATCCTTTAGCAGGTTATCAACCATATCATAAGGTAGCATTTTTGCATTTCCTACTCCTGCATTTTCTGAACAATACTTGCAGGTCTGATTGCAGTCATCTGTCAATACGCAAATAACCAGGAGCCGCGTTGCAAATTGATCAATCATATATTTCACTCCTCATTTTCATACAACAATCCACATCTTTTTTTCAGCCGCTTCCAAAACAGCTTCGATAATCCTATCGATCTTAGTTGCAAAACCAAAATCAACTTCATTCTTTTCTCCATTTATAATACTTAATAAAAAATTGTTCGCATCAATTTCCTTTAAGTCTTCATATCCCACATTAAACCATCCTTTATCATCAGATATGACCGTTTCATATCCGCAATTCCTCGTTCTAAAAATATGTACTTCATTCATTCTCTCCAAAGAGTATCGAATTGCGCCCTCTGTAAACTGTACTTCAAATTTCATATCTTGTTTACTTCCTGGTGCTACTCTATTACAAGAAATATATCCTACTCCTTTATCTTTGTATTCGTAAATAAACTGTGCAACATCATCATTCTCTACATCACACACATTGCCATTATTGTCTTCTCTTGTTTTATGAATAACACTAGTCATTGCGGTAACACATTTTGTATCACCAAATAAATATTGAGAGACTGCGATAATATTTAATCCCAAATCACAAATTGCCCCTCCTTTAGAAATCTTTTTATTCATTCTCCATTCATATGCAGAGTTCGGGTTTGAGAGTCTGTCGTTGTCATATGTCCCCCGAAAACAGACCAATTCCCCCAGTTCTCCTTTTTCAATAATTGATTTTACATACTGGATAGCAGGGGTATATATTAAATTGTAGCAACATGATGTTTTTATTCCTTTTTCCTCTGCCAACGAAGATAACGCTGACGATTCCTTACTATTCATTCCCAATGGCTTCTCACAAACAACATATTTACCAGCAAGCAGTGCTTCTTGGGCTATGTTGAAATGCATGTGATTAGGTACGCAAATACATACTATATCTACATCATCGTCCGAAACAGCTTTTCTCCAATCAATTTCAACTTTTTGAAATTTAAAACATTCTGCCATCATAGTTGCATTAGTTATATTCGAATCACACGCAATCTGCATTTTGGTATTACGCAATGCAGAATATACAGCCGCATGTTTCATCCCAACAAATCCAGCTCCAACTATGCAAATTCTCAACTCTTTATTTTTCAAATTTATCCCTCTCCAATTCACAACTTAATCCCACGAAAAAAAGCATGTTCCATCGCCAACGATGCCGAGATCCGTTCTTCCTTATCCTCAGCCAATAATTTCATCAACAAATCAGAGCAGTCAACAGATAACACCTCCGTGCTTTTAACAAAACTTTTTAAGTTCATGAGTGCATCCGTAACTTTTTGATGGTGGCTAGCGCTGTTTCGTTCATAATCATCCCAGGATTTTGCAATAACTCTTCCGAAAAAGCTATACCCCCCAAATGGACAATCACCGAACAATAGCTCCCACATTATTACCCCTACTGCAAATATTTCTGATTTTTCGTCATAAAGATCATCATATAACACTATTTCTGGTGCATGATAACCGCTATAGCGAAAACAGGCTCTTGTATCGTCGGTTGTTTTCTGTGTTTCATCAAAGTCTATAATTACCGCAGCATAAGTACTATTAGAAGAATGTATCATGATATTACCAGGGTAAAAATCTCGATGAACATAGCCATTCTTATGTAGGATCGATAATCCTTTTAAAACATCAAAAATTATATGAGCAACATCGTTTTCGCCAAAACTTTGCCTTTTTGCAATATAATCTTGCAGGCAACAAGAATCTATATATCGTTGAACATACCCAACATACTTACCAGTAGATGATGTAAATGACTTTATCGGTATACAAAGATTGTCACAATTTTTTATTTTCATCAAAAAAGTCGGGCATGTATCTTTTTCCGTTATTTTCATGCAGAGACTATCTGAAATTTTGTAAATGCTACTAGTATAGCCTTTTCCTATTATTTCACTTGAATGCAAATCATACCCATATTTTTGACATATCTCGTCTATAAATAAATCCAGCTCGCTCATAATGCCCAATCCACCATTAAACAAGAGACTTCTCCAACTCTTCTATTATATTATTTCTCTCTTCCTGAGAAATAATTCTACACTTTTCAGTATCGGAAATAGAGTGCATTACAATCTCCAATGATTTTTCTGCAATCATCCGTGTTAATCCGCATCTGCATTCATCTTTAATATCTGTTCGACCAAATCGTGTTAACTTATCATACACACAACTTCCTCCGCATATGCGATAAGCTATACAAGAACGGCATCCCTTGATGTAGAAGGGAGACGTTTTTTTATACTCTTTTATATATGCTGGAAGTTTATCTACACTATCAAAGAACTTGTCATGCATTGTAATAGGTCCCTCGCAAATACCAAAACGTGCGCCTTTACATGCAACAATACGTTTTCCGCATGCCTTGCATTCGTATGGAACTGCTCTACCAGCTATAAATGCATTCATTTTTTGTTCTACCTGCACAAGATATATTCCATTTTTATGCAATATCTCATAAGCATTCATCATCCTTTGGTGAACTGAGTCAAAGGATGCAAGCTTCATAGCGTAATTTTCTTCATCTCCATGAGGCAAACAGAATCCAAGACTATTCGGTTTTAACTCAATAGCCCAATCTATTAAATCCTCAAAAGATTCTTCGTTGTGAGGCCCTATTACAGTAGTAATACCGGTTTTACATCCAGATTCTTTCAGTAACTTATATCCTCTAATCGCACTTTCATATGTTCCTTTTCCGTTTGCATTACATCTCGCCAAATTATGATATCTATCTGGTCCATCCAGAGAAACAATTACGTCAACCTTGTTAGCTGACAAAAAATCTGCAATCTCTTTAGTGCAAAGTGAGCCGTTAATAACCATAGAAAATGGAATCATGTCATCGAAAGATCTCACATAGTTAATGGCATATTTAATCCCTTCAAAGTTCAATAATGGCTCACCGCCAAAAAACACTATACTCTTCGGTGTTTTTGCAACTTTGTAAAAAATATCAATAGCATTTTTGATCTCAACGATTGACATATTCTCAATCGTTGAAGTCTTTTTCTGCCTACAGTATTTGCATCTAAAGTTGCAACTTTCTGAAACGGCCAAATACAGCTGTTCATATCCCACTTCTTCTAAATCAACCGTTGTATCTGTTGCCGCCTTAAAAAAGTCTTTATCAATAAGTTCTATAGATTTCGAACAGGCAATCTTCCCGTTCTGATTGTTATAAAACAGAGCATAGTTCTCATCTCTTATAACATATATATATTGTTCATTGTAGTATATGCATTCCATATTATTTCTCCAACAAATAATTCCCAAGAATCAAAAAATCTAATCCAGAAGAGTAGAAACTGCCAATTGCATCTGTTGGGTTCTCCACAATTGGTTTTCCTCTAAAATTCAGAGATGTATTTACTATCACAGGAATATCTGTAATTTTTTCAAATTCGTCAATTAAAGAATATACAAACTTATTAGATTCCTTTGTAACTGTCTGTACTCGCGATGATTTATCAACATGTGTCACTGCCGGGACACTACTTGCCCTATCATCTCGCACAGTACATGTGAACAACATGTACTGATTCTTTTCTCCAATGAAAAAATCATCAAATCTATCTTCTTTAACAATCGGTGCAATAGGCCTAAACATTTCTCGACCTTTAATGTTATTAATTCTTTTTAGCATATCACTCGGTGCTGGGCTAGCTATTACACTTCTATTCCCAAGAGCTCGTGGTCCAGCTTCCATCCTGCCTCTAAAAAGTCCACCAATCTGACCACCAGCCATTCTTTTTGCAGCCTCGGCAACCAATTCATCGTCATTCAGAAAAGATGCTTTAAGTTTTGCATCAGAAATCAATTTCCCAATCGATTCATTCGTATATTCCGTTCCAAGATACATATTATCAAAAGAAATTTGCATATTTCCTTTTAACTTATTATAAGCTAATGCAGCTGCCCCCATAGATGTTCCTGCGTCACTTGATGCTGGCTGAACAAATATTCTGTCGAATATCTTCTCATCCGATATTTTGCCATTTGCCACACAGTTTAGTGCAACACCGCCAGCCATACAAAGATTAGTAATTCCAGTTTTATTTCTATAATATGTAAACAGTTTGACTAGTATTGTCTCTAAAATAGTTTGAAGCGATTTTGCTATATCTTTATGTCTCTGATTTATTTTTTCTCCTTTTTTTCGAGCTGGTCCTAAGTGTGCACTCAAATTAAACATTTCCTGTGCATTTATTCTGTATTCTCCTTGTTCGTTAAAAGTAATGATGTTTTTAAAGGCTTCCAAGAAAGTATTATTTCCGTAAGAAGCAAGCCCCATTACCTTAAACTCATCCTGAAACGAATCAAAGCCAAGATGTTTTGTGACAACAGTGTACAAAATCCCTAATGAATCAGGAATATCAAATGATTTTATCTTTTTCAAACCCTTTGGTGAACCTATGTATAACGATGTACAACTCTTTTCACCACAACAATCCGCTGCGAAAACAAGGCTTCTTTCGAATCCTGAGAAACAATATGCAGATGCTGCATGGGACATGTGGTGATTAAAAAAGAGTAAGGGCACCTTTTTTATATCTTTCGGTAACATGCGATCAGACATATACTGGAACATTTCGTAATCGCTGCATAGAATTCTTTTAGTATGGAATAATGAACGAAGTGCATAAAAATCATCGTAGTATGACCATCGTTTAGCAAATAGTCCCTTTATATGATTCCATTTATCATAAGATAATGCTATTGCATCTACATCCTTAATATTAATATCTAAAAATTTCAAAGCCGAATACATAGCTTTATAAGGGAAATGAACACTATACGGACTATATCGTTTACCACCTTTAATGCCACTAAAACGTTCTTCTTCTGCGGAATAGACTAATTTTCCATCTATAATCACCGAAACTGATGAGTGTTCAAAGAAAAAATTAACTCCAAGTATAATCATAATTCCTCCACCATTTTTTGTAATATTGTTGATACTTGTTGCAACCCACTTGTTCCAAAAGAAGTAAAATTATTTTTCTTATAGGACTCATTCATAAAAGAATGCAACCGCAACTCTAAAGCACTTCGATAATCACTATTGTAAAATAATAACTTTATTTGTTCGTATATGTATTGAACTGCTTTTTCTTCAGATTCATCTTTAAATCGTTCGAGTGCTTTCATACTCAGAGAATCACAATTCCAGTCAAGAACTTTGACTTCACTGCAAACAGCTTTAGCAACAGATACATTATAAAATTGGCTTAGATTCTGTGGGGGAAGAATAATTGTTTTGATATTCATTCCATATGTTTCATAAATTGTAGTAAGACCTGGTGATGTAAAAAACTTTGATGCACCAGATACAAGCTTTAAAAAGTCTAAATGTGAATATGTTTTACAACAGTATTGAGGATAGTTTCTCTTTGCCAACTCAACAACATTTCTTCCACCGGTAATATAGATTTTTTCGTTACCAATCACTTTCATAAGGGCATCCATTATTAAATTGAAATACTCTGTACCATCTCCAAAAGGGGAATGAAGGCCACCAAAATTAAGTACTATATAATCCTCTTGACACTCGGTCGTAAAATTTGGAACAATTGGTTCAACCCAAATATAGTTCTTCACCGAACTTAAAACAGGATTAAGCTTATACCCTGGATATTTTTGTCCGCAATAAGCATATACATCATTTGGAATGTAGTCTGCTCCAGTCCACATAAATGATAAACTATCAATATAAAGGACTTTTACACCCATATCTTCAAGAAAAGATGCTAGCTCTGGATCCAACACATTAACTGCAGCGCCGATATCATATTTTTCTATGAATGTGTGTAATTCATTTTTGTCTCTCGACCAGCATACATCAATAAATGGATTGCCATTGTATACTGATAAGTCCAGCTCATCCCCACAAGCATACCATTCATAATGTTTATTATTTTCAACCACAGAACAAAGTTTTCCGCTTGGTCCCAGTCCAAAGCCAACCGCACACGCTAATACTCTCATGCTTCCTCCCTATACACAAAAAATATCATTTTTAACCACTTCTGGATAATCAGAGCAATATGCATTTAGTGGCTCACAACCTTTACAATACTTGTATCCATTCTCATAATACCAAACTCTTTCCTCCTGTTCATCAGAGAAAACACGACTTCGATGAGGTACACAGTTGCAAGGAAAAATATGATTTGTAAATGGATCATAAAACGACATGAAATTCACAAGATTACATTTACCATGAGGATGTATTGTATTTTTACCATGCCAAAAATCATCAATACTTCCAGCCCAATCTCCCGAATATCCCAATAGTTTTATTTCTGTATGTAAAATTGCTTTTTGAAATTCCTCATAATATCGACGAAACTCGTTCAAATCAATCTTATCTTTCCACACATATCCATCCATCTTGATAGGAATAATAGACCACTGTTCTACTCGGTTTTGTTCTAACCAATTCGCAAGTGAGGATAACTGAGAAATATTATTATGACTTACAACTGTATTTACACGCGTATGTAAGTCTGGATAACAGCGATTAATCTGACGCAAAGACTTTTCTAGTCTTTTCAATAGTCCATCCGTTCCTCGGATTTTATCGTGAACTCTAGGCAATGCTCCATCGACGCTAAGGATAATTTGATTCAAACCGCTCTCAACCAAACTGCTAAGTTTATCGTTCAACAGCAACCCATTAGTAATAACAGAAGTTTTTATACCAAGATCATGACATATTCTAATGTATTCAGGTAATTTGTCGCACAAAAGCGGTTCGCCGCCCGTAAAACGTACTAATTCTAAAGATTCAAATTGAGGCAATGCATTCCTAAATTGACTTTCTGATATCTCCATCTTTGGGTTTTTCCAAAAATCACACATGAAGCATCGTGCATTGCAATTTTTATTTACTCTTATATACAAAACTTTTGATTTCATTTCGGAGTTTCACCTTTATTATCTCTCATTGTTTCCAAGAAACGATCTATTTCTGGCAACACATTTTTTTCATCACCTTTATACCAAATAACATGTCCAGGCGTAATTGTAGTTATATTTTTCACCAAAGCACTATATCTTTGTTTTTCACTTAACAACAGCACAATATATTTATTATGCGCACTAGCCCATCCTAATTCTACTGCAACTCCCATAGAATCATCTGGCACAGCAATAATGATATCCGAATTTATCAATTCATCCAGATCCATTTTGCACGAATAGAATTCTATTGGCTTGGCACCGTACTCCTCTCTTTTTAGTGCCAAAAAAACATTAGGTGCATATTTCAAGCACAATTCATATAAATCTTCTGTAAATTCTTTATAGCTCGCGCTAGTAAAACCTGATCCATCAACATATTTAATAAATGGACAAGCAATAAATATCTTGTTCATATTTTTACATTCCTTCAATCAAAGTATTTAATGCAACTGAAACATTATGCAGCACTTTATCGTCCAATGACTTGTCATACCAAATAACAAGAGTATCTGTAATATCCTCAAGCCCAGAAATTAAAGGAGTGTACCTGCAATCTTTATTTAGGATGAGAACAATTTTTTTCTCCATGGCACTAGCCCATCCCAATTCAACTGCGGTTCCTTTAGAATCTTCAGGAATTGCAATGATAATATCAGCAGTTTTCATTTCTTCATAATCCAACACGGTACAAGTATCAGTCATTAATTTTTTACCGTATTGTTCTCGTTTCAAAGCCAAAAACACTTCGTTAGCATAACGATTGCAAAGTTCATACATGTTTTCTATGAAATCCTTGAACGCATCATCTATAAATGTATTATTATCTATATACTTTGTAATCGGACATCCTATAAATATTTTTTCCATTTTTACCTCGAATCGTTCAAACTTAATAATCTATCCAATGCAATCTGTGCCTGATAGCCATCATCAAACGAAGCAATCGCAAGTCTATCACTGCCACGAATAGCCGCAACCCACTCTTTATCCTGTAACATTATAGAATCAAAGAAATAAAAGAAATCTTTACGACTAGTTTCTTTTGATAATGATTTCGTGTATGTCTTGTCATATTCGGTAACTGAATATATTTGCATGCTTCTTGAGTCATACTTAATTATTCTCTTGTCGCATTTTAATTGAACAAAGAACATCACATCTTCAAGATTATCAATTCTTGCAGCTTCTAAATAAAATGCGATGTTATTGTCAGTGTACCCTTTAACTATTGATTCGTAATCGCATGTATTAATATATTTCATGTGTGTATTGCAACGCTCTATATCAATTTTTCCTCCACTTAAAACGGAAAGTAAATCGATTAAATGAATACCCAAATCTGAAAGTACACTTGTTTCATCTCTTCGCCAATCATTCCTAAACAATCTTCGAATTGAGAGATGAATTTCTTCAACAGTTGTATCCTTTATCTCGTTCAACAAAGATTTTGTAATATCAAAAAACCTATAATTTAACCCTACCGCACAGATTGCATTTGTATTTAAGCCTAAATTGCACATCTCCTTAGCTTCATCACAGCTCTGTGCCATAGGTTTTTCGCAAAGAATGTGCTTGTTTTGGTTAAGTGCTTTTCTCACCAAATCAGAGTGTGTCCATACAGGAGTAGCAATAATTACAGCATCCACAGAATCAAGTAAATCGTCCAAGGTCTTTGCAACTAAACAATCATATTCGATGGAAAATTTCTTAGCGACTTCATCATTTACATCAAATACATATTGCTTAATAGAACAATCTATTGTTTTTAATGCCTTAGAGTGTATTCCTGCTACAAATCCTGCTCCGATTATGCCAATCTTAAGAATGTTATTGCTGTCTTCCCAATTCATATGCTTCCCTTCCGTAAGAAGTAATTTTTATTTCTTCTCTTGTATCTACTCCAGCCGCCAATACCGAGCCTCCATAATTCCATCTGAGGAATTTGCAAAACCCCTTTATAGTATTCATCAAAGGATCAAAAACAGATTCATTACGATCCCAGGCACTACTAAGCACAATATATTTCTTATCTCCTCTAAAGCCATCAATTTTCTCCAGTTGATACATTCTATCTATGGTGATTTTTAACTGAGCTGTCATACTCATATAATAAACGGGTGTTACAAAAACGACTTCATCTGCCGAGAGTAGGTGTGGAACTAATAATTGAAAATCATCTTTCCAGCCACAGATTCCTTCTTTTCTGCATCTATTACAACCAATACACGGATTCAATTTCATAAAAGCCGAATCAAACCGAATTACTTCATTGCCATTTTCTATGCAGCCACGAATAAACTCATCAGCAAGATAACTTGAAGTACCTTTGCATCTACCGCTCCCTGTAATCACCACTACTTTCATGCGTATCAATCCTCCATCAGTTCAATACTGATTCCGTTAGGAAGTCTAAACCAGTTATCTCTTTCCATAATCAAACTGCAATTGCTTTCTATCGCAGTTTTAAGAATACCGGTACGATTGTTGGTACCTAACGCTATATGATCAATGCCATCTGCACTATCATCGTGTGACTCTTTCAGTTGAATCCCTTCTTCAAACCAAAGCTGTCTGTTCGGTGCTTCGCCTGTAATTCTCTGAATATTCATTCCTAAACGCAAAAACAAATCAACATATTTATCAAAATCGTTTACTACGATTGCTACATGATGAAGCTGAATCATCTCTTTCCCTCCCAATTTCATTAGTATTCCTATTTTTCACGCAACACTATATATGCAAAGACAGTCTTTGGCAGTCATGTGTTGCATAATTGTTTACCTTGTGGAAACACTTGATAATGATTTGCATTTTTGTTGATTTGACTCAACAAGTCTGATTGAAGACATTTCCAGCATTATTTTTCCCATCGAGAAAACAAAATATCTGTTAAAAACTAACCCTAAGAATATCTGCAATATCAAGCAATTCACTATATGTGATAGTATCTCGCATAAGTTTTTTGTTAAGATTTTGAGGTGACTGCCCCACATTCTACCCATATCGTTAATACACGGTTATTTTCTGAAAAAGTCAATATCACAAATTGTTGTTTTACGACTCTCTACATCATACATAATACTTCCGTCATAAAAATCAACTGCAACATATCCGTTTGAATTGGTGTAGTCCAAGAAATCAAGGATATCACTGAACACATTAAGCCTATCTGCAATTGATAAATTCATAAATCTGCGATGTTCTGCAGGGTACATTCTGCCCATACAGTCACCATCAATCCACTTGAATACCATTGCAAAGCCACCGTTGATTTCTTTTGCTTCAACAAACTCGATTAGATTTTTGTTTTTCAAATTCTTATACACGAGTAAAGTTGATTTCAAACGCTCAATCGCATCTTCGGAAGTACCGTTATATGCCTCAGTTGGTACACCCGCGAATTTCACAAAATACCTTTCGCTATCTTTTTCTGTACCAAAACAGATGTTACCCGAATCCTGGTCATCAAATACTTTGAACACCTTTCCGAATTGGCTGATAAATCTGAAATCGAAAGGTGATTTCATTTTATACGGCAGACCATCTATGTATTGCAAATAGTAACCCTTGAAATACCAAGTCGGCACTGGGTTCTACATATTGTCGTACCATTCGAGAGCATCCTTTGTTTGATTGAGCATTGTCTGAATTTCACCATCACCAAAAGGAATTGCCCATGGAATTGATGAAAACATATTGCTGCTGATATAAAGTGCAAGGAGCTTCCAGAAATCCATAGGTACTTCATTATCAAAATATCCGTTAACAATACCTGAAGCAAAAAGTGGATCAGACTGAGCACACCAAACAATACGGTTAAATTCTTCCCATGGATCGCCGAAATCATAGCGGTCAAAATCTACAATTACAATTTTACCATTTTCAATCATCATATTGCCGATATGATAATCCCCGTGCTGATAGGATTGAGGTCTATTTTTAAGCAAATTTCGGTTAGCTTCTATGTAATCAATGATATATTCAGCGCCATCAAATTTTATAGGACAGTCATTATACATCTGTATTTTTCTGTCAATTTTCTTGTTAAAACGGATTTCCCAATCGGGTTAGTCTTTGGGAACAGGGATTAAGTGAATTTTCTTTAAAATTCTACCTGCTTCAAGTCCAAGTGCATACTGCTCAGAATCTGCAAGATACGGAACAATATCTTCAGCATCCTTGCCGTCAATCCAAGTTTTCAAAGTGTAAACACCCTCGTCACACTCACCGAAATCAATTGGTTTGCACATAGGCACACCAAGCTTTTCAACCTCTTTTTGCATAAGATACATATTCTCACGGGTTGCACTCTTTTCAAAAGGAGTAACACGTAAAAGAATTTTTGCACCATCAGCTGTTGTGCCACAATATTTCTTGTCACACGACCAACCTTTGTTTATGAGTTCTTTTGTTAAAAATCTAACATCTCGTTCTCCAAATAAACTATTAATCTAAATTGGCTGACTCTAAAAACCTGATTGTTTTAGCATCTAAATCCACTTCATAATTTATGCCTAACGGTAATAAACCTGAGCCAAAAGCATGACCTATATTGACATTATACATTATGGGTAATTCTTCACAGTTAAACTCTTTTAATATCTTCAAATATATTTCTTTGTACCCTAACATAATAAGTTTCTCCCATAGGTTTCTCATAATTCGTTCTATACAAATTCATATAAAATGTCATCTTTTAAACATATCGATAATTGAATCTAAATATATAAAAGATATTCCTATACCTGTAAAAAAATGAGGTTTTATCGGTAAAGAAAAGTTCTTTTCAACTAAAAATGCTAGTAGTATTGAAAAACTCAATATTATTAATTCTGAGATAAAAGAAAGAAAGAGCCTCATTTTATTTGCATAAACATATATTCTTAGTTTTTTATATATTTTAATTTTAAAGTTCTTAATTTTTAAACTAACAACAATATATAATTGATAATCGTAAAAATAAAGGCTGTTAAATCAAAAATATCAGCTGTTTTTGAAAGAGGTGAAGAAGGATCTTTGTATCTATTGCTAGTGATATTGAAATTAACAGAAAAATCAAAAATAAAGCACAATAAAGTATTGCAATTGGTAACTTGTCTAGTTTTTTAAATTTGCTTATTATTTTATGTGAATCTTTTTCTGCAAAAGGAACAATTGAACTATTATACGGAAGATATAGTTCTTTGGAAAATTCATTCATATCATTAGAAACAAAAAGAGCAATTTTTTTATCATAAAAAATTTACCTTTATGTATAGACACAGCCTTATAAGCATTTTCGCCTTAAAAAAACTGTTTTTAAAAGGTGTATTATCAATAATATGTTTAGCAACTTCTTGTCGAAACTTTTTGTTAGAGTTTTTATAAGTAATAGAGAATCAAATTCGTAAGTCTCTAATTTAAACTTATTATAAGTTTTGGTTTTCCCTAGAATATAATAGTCACCATTATGCTTTATCACCAATTTGCATTTCGCTTTACAATGCATTATAATACATCACCTCAACTCAAATCAAATAAAATAAAAAAAGCACCTCCGACAATTCACGGAGGTGCCTATAAGTTTGTTCTAAAAGATATATTACATCAATTACAAACGGACAAAACGGCTCTCCAATTCATAAGATTGAGATTCATTGTTATTTTGTCCACCTGCCTTTCAGTAATTTTACATAATTATACTCTTCTGTACCAAGAAAGTCAATATTTTGAAAGCAATGTTATGTATAATTAGTTCTGTTGTAACAACTTCTCTAGCCCTTGCCTCAATGTTTTGCATATGGCATACCCATTCTATCTGATTTTCCTCTTTCAGTTGCTCGGTAACACCTTCAGCTTTTTTCATCTGCTCAATAAGAGTATCAAATATACCACGAGCCTGAGTTTCAACCTCAGCACAGTGCTGATACAGCTTTCCCTAAATAATCATGGTGCTAAAAAACACCTTTTTATGCTTTTTAAGATAATCTTTGTACATCATTCCCCATTTACCAAGGGTAACACTCGCTTCTTCGGGTGGTAATGCAAGATTAGGAATGTTATAGTCGCCAACTCGTCTGTAAGAAATATAATTAGTCTTCATAGTATTTGTCCTTTCTTTTTACTCTGTTTAAGCAAGGTAAGAAGTGTAGAATACTATGTTTGAAGCCGGTTTTACTTGTATTTTGAGTAAATCCCTTATGAACACTCGCACCAATAAAAGAGATAACACTTCTGTGTTGTCTCTTTTATTTTTGTAAAAATATAGGGGCTTGAACCCGAGAGGGTTTTTGCGTTAAGAAAATGATTCGGTGAATCATTTTCAGCAAAAAGCGGTTGGCGGGTACCGAAATTCGAAAGAAATTGGGTCGCCAAGCGTTCAGTATGCAAGGCGAAGCCGCGGCAGACGGTCAAGTCCCGTCTCTCGCACCAAGACCTTGCTTTTTGCAAGGTCTTTTTTTATGCCCGAAAGCCATATCCTTTTTCATTATTTACAAATCTGTGTTTGCAGTTTGTTGCATTTTGACGAAATTAATTCCTTGAATTGACAAATTGTATCTTTATATGATATATTGAAGTTAAGATAAACATACTATTACAGAGTATCTTAAAAGGAGGGTTATTATGGCAAAGACACTTATTGATTTGCGTGCAGAAAAGGGTTTATATCTTAAAGATGTAGCCGAAAATACGGGCATTCCTGAGGAAGAGCTTGCAGCTATTGAGCAGTCGGGCAAAGTTCCGCCGGACATAGCACAAATACTTATTGACACTTATTATCTGCCCGACACATATTTTGCTGAAATTGTAGTTTCATCAAAGGTACAGCCTAAAAGCCCAATGAAATACTTTTTCGGTGTATCATTTGTGTATTCAATACTCTCGGGCATTGTGGCGGGTATTCCCCTATTCATAGGTATGATGATTAGTTTCGTCATATCATTTGTCGGTCGCGGAGAAGTGGACCTTTCCGTAACAAGCAACCCGATTTTTACCGTTTTCAACAGCATTTGGACAAGTGCGGTGTCGCTGATTGCCTGCATTATGTTTGCAAACTTCATTCTTAAAAGAACACACTACACCGGCGACATTAAAAAATATCAGTTTTTGCATTATGCAATTCCCAGCGGTGTAATTGCGGCTATATCAATGGCATCTGCGTACATTACAGAGTTTACACTTCGTTTTAAATTAGAAGAAAACATAGCCGTAGCATTAGGTATTGAGGCAATTGGCTTAGTTTTTTCTCTTGCAGTTACTCTGATTTCGATTTATATTTCAGCACTTCTACTCAAAACTGCAATCGAAGAAGACCGCGAAAAGAAGTTCAAAACTCTCAAAACACTTGCAATTATTGTAACGGTTTCTTCTATTATCGCGTACATACTCACAATTCTTTCTAATGTGATTTTTGAATATTCAAATTTCTTTGTGCTTGTAAGAAGATTTTTTATCTACGGCTTATACATTGCAGTTGCATGGGCGGTGGCGCTCAATAAAACTGATGACGAGAAAAAGAATAAAATTGTATTTATAATTCTACCGCTGATTTCAATTTTACAATCCGTAGTTTTCAGTATAATCGGTGAAATAGTATAACGCGATAATGAATTTTATATAAACTTGAGCGGGACGATGTAGCATCGTCCCCTACTTTTTATTATTTTTCCATATTGCTCTTTATTTTCAATTGTGCTATACTTTTGGCAGATTTTAAACTGGAGGATTTTTTATGCTCTATTTTTATCCTGAAGATTTTGGCGCGCTTGGTGACGGCGTGAACAATGACTGCGCGGCTATTCAATCTGCCATTGACAAGGCAGAAGAAAACGGTGGCGGTACTGTTGTGCTGACAAGCGGTAAAACATATTATTCTAATTCAATTCGTATGAAGAAAAATGTTGAGTTGCATCTTCAAAAGGGCTCTCGCCTTAAGGCAACTGACAATATTGAGGGCTATATTCGCCCTTGCAATATGATTAACGACCCCAAAACTGCATTGATTGGCAACCCCGTAACAGGCAAGCCCTCATTTGTATTCATTTACGGTTACGAGGCTGACGGTTGCACAATTTCGGGCGAGGGCACAATTGATGCCAACGGTCACGCTTTCGTTGAACGTAAGGATAAATATTATGTAACGGGCAATTTTTATCCCCGCCCTACAGTAATTTATATTGAAAAAAGTAACAACATCACATTTAAAGACGTGACAATTGTTGACGCGCCTTTCTGGACACTTCACCCCGCGGGCTGTGACGATGTGCTCATTTCTCAAATCAGAATTCTCAACGATTTAGATGTTGCAAACTCTGATGGCATTGACCCCGACCACTGCACAAACGTGAGAATTCTCGGTTGCCACGTGGAATGCGCTGACGACTGCATCTGCTTAAAGACTTCAAAGGGTAATGCGGAATACGGCCCTTGCGAAAATATTATTATTGCAAATTGCACGCTTATTTCAACCTCTGCTGCAATCAAAATCGGCACAGAGGGTGTTGGGGATTTCCGCAACGTAATCGTTGATAACTGCATTATTTCACGCAGTAACCGCGGACTTTCAATTCAGATTCGCGACGGCGGTAATGTTGAGAATGTTACATACTCAAACTGCATTATTGAAACCCGCCGTTTCTGTCCGGATTGGTGGGGCACAGCCGAGCCGATTGTTATTACAACCTTTAATCGTGACGAAAATACAAAGTCGGGTAAAATCAAGAATATCCGTTTCCGTAATATCACTTGCAAGGGTGAAAACGGCGTGCTTATTCACGGAACGGAAGAAAATATGATTGAGGACATTACCTTTGAAAATGTCAGCGTTACAATGACAAAAACTTCAAAATGGGACTGTGGATTTTACGATTTACGCCCTTGCCTGCAATATGGCGTTGAAAAGTATAAAAACAGCGGATTCTTTATTAGAAACGCAAAAAATGTGCTTATTGAAAAATCCTCAGTACAATGGGGTAACATCTGCGACGATTACAATAAAGCTATTGATGCAGAAAACGTACCAAATTTGGAATTAATTAGATTTAGTGGAAATGATTTGAATTAAATACCGCCTCCCTCTGACGAGGAATAGAAACGCGCAGGGACTTCAACTCCTGTTCTGTCCGCAATAAAAAAGTAGGGGACGATGCCCACATCGTCCCGAGTTAAAAATATATTTAATTTAGAAGTGAAAAATATGTAGGGGAAGGTCTCCGTGCCTTCCCGCAAATGACATCATAGCTTGCGGGCGGGCACAGAGACCCGCCCCTACAAGATGAGTTGTTGCGTATTAAGCTCCCTTTGGTCACAGAGGGGGCATATTTTTGTGCTTTTTAAATTATCTTAACAATCTATATATCGCGGGCACAAACCAACCTAAAATATAAGGCACGGCGAAAGAGAATGCAACTGATGTAATGAGGGTGATTCCCCATTTTTCAATTCTTGAGCCTACAA
>CALFTO010000117.1 GCA_937916195.1 uncultured Clostridia bacterium | reverse complement strand
TCTTTTGCCTACCTTATCAAAAATTGACAAATAATTACCTCCTTTCGATAGGGATTAGTTTCTTTCCACAGAGATAGCAAAAATGCCGTCGTCTGCAGAATTATTAAGAGCCGTTGCCACGAAATAGCGAATATCGTCCATTGCGTGGTCAAACTCTTTTCGCGGTGTGTCTTTCACACTGTTGCAGTCCCAACGGTACATTGAGAATTCTCGCAAAGTATCCGCACAAGAACTGCCGATAATAATTTTTCTTGTTTTCAAAGCCTCGCTTACCTTGCGTATTCCGTCACTTACATTGTTGTTTGCAGGTATAACGCGAAGCTTACCCTCACGGCGAATACATTCCATAAAAGAAGCGGCAGAGGGGTCAACTATCACCGCTTCAACTCTTTTGTCACCTGTGAGCTCTATGAGCTTGTAATAGTATTCTCTGTCGGTCATCTGAAAGCCTTTTGCCTTTGAATCGTGATAGAATTCCCTTATTCTGTACCATGTTCCGCCGTGAAGTCCCCAAAGCCCGAAGGATGCGGGGTTGACTGTTCCGTAATCACAAGAAATATAATATTTCTCACAATTTTCGGGTGGATTATCGGTAGTGTGTAGCTTTTCATTGAAAAACGGATACACAAGACCGTCAACTGCCACCCATTTGCCGAGAATAAACCGCTCATAAAATGCGCCTGAATAAAGTGACTTGTATCTGTCACGGATTTTCTGCGATAGCGAGGGGTTGTCCTCCATAAGAAAGTGCAGATAAAGACAATTTTTTTCTTTAGCCTTTTTAATCCATTCCGTATGAAACCAGTGCCGTGGATTTTCGGGGTTGCAGTTAAACCAGAATTTTGAGCCGTTTACCGAGCATCGCGCCATTGCTTGCTCAACAAATGAGCGTGGCATCAAAGCAACCTCGTCAAGCAGAATTCCGCAAAGTGTCATACCCTGAATAAGCGAAGCCGAAGCCTCGTCCTTACCGCCGAAAAGGTAAAATCGGTTGGTACGCTTGTTGTTGCTGATTTCAATAAGATTTGCACTTCTTTTTTCATTGACGGTAAACCCCATCTGCCGAAGCAGAGGTAAAAGGGGAGTAACCACATTTCGTCGAAGCGAAGTGATTGTTTTACCGCAAAGGGCAAATGAACAGTCTGAAAAACGATAGAAGCTCCAAAGAATGAACGAGAGTGACATACAAAGCGTTTTACCGCTACGCACCGCACCGTCGCAGATGATTGCATCGCAGTTTTTGTGAGGGCTTTTTTCGCACCACCAGTTAAGAACGGTTAACTGTTTTGGTGAGAATTCGCGGAATTTAATATCAGCCAAGCCCGTCACCCTCTGTGTTGTTTTTTGCGCTTCGTTCAATAGCCTCATAAAATGAAAGTGCAGAGCTTTGTGACCCGCTATCCATAATTTCATTGAGCTTTTCAAGAGCCTTTAATCTGTCAAAGAATTTTATTTCCATTCCCTTACCGCAGGTGTATTTGATTTCAGACACATTGAAAAGGTCAAGATTTTCAATGTCGGGGGAGTTGTC
>CALFTO010000116.1 GCA_937916195.1 uncultured Clostridia bacterium | reverse complement strand
CAGGTGTTGACGGTGTTGAAGTTCACGCTGTTCACGAAGGTTATCTTCTTGACCAATTTGCTATTGAATTCTTCAACAAGCGTACTGACGAATACGGCGGAAACTTTGAAAACAGATACCGCTTTGCAGTTGAAGTTGTTAAGGCAATCAAAGAAGCTTGCGGTGATGACTACCCTGTTTCACTTCGTTATTCAGTAGAGTCAAAAATGAAGGGCTTCTGCGAAGGCGCAATGCCCGGTGAAGAATACACAGAAGTTGGTCGTGCAATGGAAGAGTCTGAAAAGGCTGCTAAATATTTGCAGGATGCAGGCTACGATATGCTTAACGCTGACAACGGTACATATGACTCTTGGTATTGGGCTCACCCACCAATGTATATGCCACAGAACTGCAACCTTGACGATGTTGCACACATCAAGAAGTTTGTTGATATTCCTGTAGTCTGTGCAGGTAGAATGGAACCCGATGTTGGTGCTCAGGCTATTGCAGACGGCAAGATTGACGGTGTTGGTGTTGCTCGTCAGTTCCTTACTGACCCTGAATGGATTACAAAGATTATTGAAGACAGAATTGAAGAAATTAAGCCTTGCATTTGCTGTCACGCAGGTTGCTTCAACTTCTCATCTTCAAAGGGACACGCAAATACTCAGGACCTTATGGACACAATGGGACTTTCTCGTTGTGCTCTTAACCCCAAGACAATGCAGTCAAAGAAATATAAGATTGAGCCCGCAAAGAAGAGCAAGAAAATTGCTGTTATCGGTGGCGGTATCGGTGGTATGGAAGCTGCTATGGTTTGCGCACAACGTGGTCACAAGGTTGACCTTTACGAAAAGAGCGACAAGCTCGGCGGTGTATTCATTGCGGCGGCTGCTCCCTCTTACAAAGAAAAAGACCGTGACCTTATTGCTTGGTACAACCGCGAAATTCAGCGTTATGATGCAATTACAATTCATATGAACACAGGGGTTAAGGATATTGCTTCTCTCGGTGCAGACGAAGTTATCGTTGCTACCGGTGCAGTTGCTAATAAGATTCCACTTAAGGGCGCAGAAAAGGCTATTGAAGCAGTTGACTTCCTTCTTGATAACTCACTCGTTGGTGACAACGTAGTTGTTATCGGTGGCGGTCTTACAGGTTGCGAAATTGCTTATGAGCTTTATCTTCAGGGCAAAAAGCCTGTAATTGTTGAGATGCAAGATGACCTTATCACAACTCCCGGTGTTGCTCTTGCAAACACAAGCTATCTTCGTGATTTCTTCAAGACAAACAAAGTTCCTGTTTATCTTGAGAGCAAGACTACTGAAATCCGCGATGACGGTGTTACAATTGCTACAAAAGACGGCAAGACAATTGATGTACTCGCTGACAGCGTTATTCTTTCAGTTGGTTACAAGCCTGCACCCGTTGCACAGAAAGCTAAGCACGTTCACGTAATCGGCGATGCACAGAAGGTCGGAAATCTCCGCACAGTTATCTGGGGCGCTTGGGACGTTGCAATGAAGTTATAATATATCATATAAAAAGCCTTGGAATTTATTCCAAGGCTTTTTTGAATCCCTCCACCGCCTACGGCGGTCCCCCTCCCTTTGACAAGGGAGGCTTTTATTTATAATTTTTTACAAAATGCTTATAAAATGCTACGCAGTTTGCAACGGAGTCAATGTCGATATTCTCATTCTCGGCATGGACAGAGCCAAGCTGTTGAGCTGATAATCTGATTGGTGCAAAGCGAAGCACACATTCGCAAACATCGGTAAGTGTTCGTGCATCCGTACCTGCGGGAAGAATAAAGGGTGACGCGGGATATTGCGGGAAAATCTCTCCGATACAATTCATTGTGTATGCAAATTGTGGCTTTGACATATCGGCGGGAGCGTGATACTCACTGTCCTCTGTCATTTCCACCTCAATATCATATTTCTTGGCGATTTCTTTGAATTTATTTAAATCTGCCTCAAAATCCTTTTCGTCAACAGGTCGCATAAACGCCTTTGCGGTGCATTGCTTTGACGCAGTACTTCCCTCAATATTATTGAATGTACAGGTTGTGCCAATAAGTCCGCCTGCCTGCGCATTGATTTTAGGCATAACCTTTTTGATAATTCCGCCGAAAAGCCAGAGATTTGACAAGAGCATATTCATTGGGAACTTAAGATATGGTGCCATATATTTGAACATTGCTTCAACCTGCGGATTTAAACGGCGAATGAAAATGTCATTAGTCATTACTTCGTTGATAAATGATGACATTCGCTCAACAGGTGTTGCTTTTGCCCCTGCGGTAAGGCTTGCGTGACCATTACCTGCAGTTGCGGTACAATTAAGATAAATTCTGCCTTTTTCGTGAACGGCAACCATTCCGCATTTATCAGCATTCATTCCTGCAAGCGGAGGCTCAATGAGTGCACCGCCCTCGTCAAGAATAACCTCAAAATTAATATTATTCTCTTTGAAATATTCAAGGGCTAACGGAATTCCGTCACCGCCAAGCTCTTCATTATGTGACGAGCCAATCCAGATATTGCAAGGTGGCACAAAGCCCCCATTAAGCAGTTCTTCAAGGGCTGAAAACTCTGCAAAAAGCGGGGTTTTAGTGTCAACCGTTCCCCTGCCCCAGATTTTGCCGTCTACAATTTCGCCCGAAAATCCTTCGTGCTCCCATTCTCCGCTGACCTCAACAACGTCGTGGTGTGACATAAGCATAATATTGCGTGTTTCGTCTTTACCCTTGATTTTGTAAATCCAGCAATCATCACCGAAAGTCATTTTCTCGGCAGTTTTATGTACTGTGGGAAAAAGCTCAACCATTACATCACGAAGCTTGGCGAACTCGGTATCGTCATAACTATCCTTTACAGAGATGGTTTTACACTTTATCATTTTCTGCAGACGAAGTGCGTAATTCATAATCTCTTCATCATTATAAAAGGGCTTGAATTCGGTAAGTTTTCTCGCACTTTTAACGGATTTCAAAGTATTTACGGTAAGCACTGCTATAAGAACAACTAACAATGCCAATATAACAAATAAAAATTCCATTAAACATTCTCCTTATGCTTTTTATGGAGTTTTACAAGATGCGTTTTGCCCAAGGCAAGCATAACCACGGGAATTAAAATAATTTGCAGAATTATTCCGGGTATTGCATTCAAAAATGAGCTTGTAAAGAACATTGCAAGAGTAAATCCGTCCTCACCAAGCCCTAAAATAAACATCTGCACTATGCCCCACACCACTCTGCCACTAATCATTGCTAAAGCTAAACAACGATAAAGAGATTTAATACATTTCCATTTTACGTGTGAGAATAAAAATCCTATAACAAAACCATAGGTTGCAAGCTCAAATGCCATTGCAAAGGCATTGGGGAACATTACGGGCATACCGAAAAGTGCCGAGCGCATAATAGGTGCAATCGCACCCACAACTGCGCCGTACTGCCAACCGCAGATAAGCCCGCAAAGCATTACAGGAATGTGCATTGGCAACAACATATTGCCGATTTCTTTAATCTGCCCCGTCAGAAACGGAAGCACAATACAAAGTGCTAAAAACATTGCTGCAAGCACAAGGTTCAAGATTTTTTTGTTTTTCATTATTTGCCAAATTCCTTTGCCACGTCTTTTAATAATTTGCGTATTTCGAGATGCTGTGGGCAAGCCGCTTCACATTTACCACAACCGATACAATCAGAAGCCTTACCGTTTTTACTGTGCACTTCATCGTAATAATATGAGGAATTCCAATTCTTGAACTGCTTTTTATCGTTCATACAAGCAAAAAGCTCAGGAATAGGAATATTCTTTGGGCAACCGTCAACGCAATATCGACAAGCTGTGCAAGGAATAAGATTTTGAGCATTCATAATCTTGCAAACCTTGCGCACTGCCTCGTATTCTTCCTCCGTAAAGGGCTTGAAATCTTTCATAAAGCCGATATTTTCAGTAATCATATCCATATTACCCATACCCGAAAGCACCATAAAGATGCCCTCAAACGAAGCGGCAAAGCGGATTGCATAGCTTGCGGGTGAGCCACCGCCCAAATCCTCGAAAACCTTTTTAGCCTCGTCGGGAAGATTCACAAGACTGCCACCCTTAACGGGCTCCATAACGATAACGGGCTTATTATATTTTCGGCAGACCTCATAGCATTTTCTGCCCTCAACAGATTCAGCATCATAATCAAGATAATTGAACTGAATTTGTACAACCTCAATTTCGGGATATTCAATCAAAATCTGTTCTAACACGCTTGCTTTGTCGTGGAATGACAAACCAACGTGACGAATTTTGCCCTCTTTTTTAAGTTCAAAAGCAGTTTCATATGCGCGGCACTTCTTATATTTTTCAAAATTTGTAGCATTCTGCGCGTGCATAAGGTAGAAGTCAAAATATTCAACTCCGCAAGCCTTTAACTGCTTTTCAAAGAAGGGTCTTATCTGACTTTCTTTCTTGAAAAAGCCGTCAGAAAGCTTATCGGTGAGTATGTAGCTTTCGCGGGGATAACGCGATGTCAGGCACTTTTTAACTGCAGACTCACTACGCAATTCCATATAACCGTGGGCGGTGTCAAAATAGTTAAAGCCTGCCTCCATAAAAGCATCTACCATTTTACTGAATTCAGCATAATCAATAAGCGGGCCTTTACGAGGCAAACGCATACAGCCAAAACCGAAATTCTTTTTCACATTTTCAAATGGGGTCATAAAAATACCTCCTAATATTGATGCAACTAATATAAGTTATATTATATATTCTCTGCACGCTCAAACGCAAGGTTTTTTGCAAAAAAAAACAGAATTCCTGTTGGATTTCTGTTTTTGGTGCGGAAGATGGGACTTGACCGTATGCTCGCATTTCGCTCGCAGCCTTATCGCTTGGCGACCCAAATTCTTACAAATTTCGGTACCCGCCAACCACTTTGTGCTAAAAACCATTCACTGAATGGTTTTCTTAACGCACAAACCCTCTCGGGTTCAAGTCCCTCTTTACTTTCATAAAAAAACGAAGAAAAACACAAAAGTGATTTCTCCGTTTTTGGTGCACCTGACACTTTCAAATCCGAACCCAATGCCGACTTTTCGAGGTCGGCAAAGGTTATGGTTTCAGTACCGTCTTTGAAGTTGAAGGTAATTACCATTCTGTCTTCAAATAAGAATACTGAGTTTACAAAGTTATTTATTAATGTTCTTCTGTGGTCAAGCTTTTTTGGATTGAGCTTACGGAACTTGTAGAACCAATATAGAATCTCTTCACGGGTAAGCTTAGGTCTTGACATTTCCTCTTTCATAATCCTGATTGACAGCTCACTCTTCTCTGCTTCAAGCTCCTCCATACGCTCTTTTGTAGTAGGTGTGATAATACCTTTTTCCATAGCAGTAATGAGATTGTTGATTGCGGTCAGAGTCTGTGCATATTGCTTTTGCAGTATCGGGAGAACAGTGCTTTCCTTATTAAAGGTTTCAAGTGCCTGGTCAGTTAAATATTAAATGGTTTCATCGTTCATAATAAGTCTGCGGATACTGTCAACAACAATATCCTCAATCCAAGCCTTTTTGACTGTTTTCTTGTCACAGCCTTTGTGATGCTTTACACTTACACATTTGTAATATCGGTGAACATGCTTTGTTCTGCTTGTCCCGCTTTCACCGACCATAAGACACTGACACTTGCCGCAATAGAGCTTTGTAGTCAAAAGATATTCATCTTCCGCTTTGTGCTTTGCAGGGGCCTTCTTATTCTGCTTCATTTTTTCCTGTACCAATTCAAACAACTCCTTATCTACTATTGCGGGAATTCCTCCCGGTGTAATAACATCTTTAAATTTGTATTCACCGATATATTTTCGGTTGTGTAGCATACGAGCAACAGAATCAACATCTAACCTCGTTTTTCTGTGCGTACGGATACCTTGGTAATTGAGCAAATTTGCAATATGCTGCATAGACATACCCTCAGCATAGTTCTTAAAAGCTAAAACTACTGCAGGCGCAGTAACCTCATCAATTTCAAAATTCTGCTCTTTATCTACCTTGTAGCCAATAGGCAAGGCTCCTCCGTTATATTTGCATTTAAGAGCATTTTCCATCATACCTCTTGTAACCTTTTCTGCAAGCTCTACTGAATAGTATTCAGCCATACCTTCAAGCAAAGATTCGAGCAGAATACCCTCTGCGCCCTGAGATATGATTTCTGTAATAGATACTACCTTAACTCCATTCTTACGAAGCATATTTTTATAATGAGCCGAGTCATATCTGTTACGGGCGAAACGGTCAAGCTTCCAGACTAGTATAACTTCGAAATGCTTTGAAGCACTGTCCTTTATCATCTGCTGAAATCTCGGTCTGTTGTCGGTTTTAGCAGACAATGCTCTGTCGATATAGGTATCAACGATTTGAATACCGTTCTTTTCAGCATAGGCTTTACATTCACGAAGCTGACCGTCAATACTTTCTTCCTTCTGATTGTCGGAAGAGTATCTTGCGTAGATAACGCCTATCATATTTATTTACCTCCTTTGGCTTTCTGAGAATATTGTAATTCATATACTTATTTTTGTTAAATGTGCGGATGCGATTTTTATATCGCACCCGCTGTTTCTTTATTCGATTTCCTTTAATTTGTCCCAATCTCTGCCCCATTCTTCAAACTCTTTTCTACCACTTTCACTTTCAAAGAAGGACACAATATCGGGAAGAAAACATCTGACAAGAGATTCAGCGGCATCCTCTGAAATGAGAACACCGCTGAGATTATTAGAATCAACCTCACTTTCGCTAAAATTTATCTTAACATCATTCATAGGCTACCTCCTTATCTCGCATCTCTGTCACGACTTCGCATCAGATGTCTGTAGTAATACTCACAAGATTTTAATATGAAGTCCTCTAAATCTTTTTCCTTAATTTTCGGAGCAATTTTCTGTATCTTTTCTGCAGGCATTTTTATCATAGGTTTCTGATTCGCTTTATCCTCAGCCAAGATTTCACCTATATGCTCAGGTGTTAAGCCTTCATCTCTGCTGATTGCACGAAGCCTTTGAGCCTGAGATAAGTTTGGAGTAGCATCACATACACGGATTTCTTCAACTAAATCAGCCTGTTCTACCTCGTTCAAGTAAGATAGCTCTACTGCAGGTGTAAAGGCTATTCGTTCTTCATCAACAAGGTCAAGAAGTTCGGGGATAAGGTTAGTTAATCTGATGTACCTCTGAACCTGACTTTTGCTATCGGGAGAATCTTCCGCAACTTGCTCAACTGACCACTTCTGCCCAACTTGGGCAGAAGTTTGACCTTGGTGCTTAAGAGCATCAAGTTTCATCTTGTATGCGTATGCTTTTTCCGAGGGTAAAATATGCTCTCTCTGTAAGTTAGCATCAACCATTGCAATAACAGCTTCTTCATAAGTGAGCTCATAAATGAAAGCGGGTATCATTTCAAAATCTAACTTCTTTGCTGCATAAAATCTTCGGTGTCCTGAAATGATTTCATATTCCGTACTGGATATTTTTCTGACAGTAAGCGGTGTAAGAATACCTCGCTCATTGATACTGTCAATAAGGTTCTGCATTTCCTCGTTGTCAATTACCTTGTAGGGATGATTTTCATGTCAAGAGTATGATTGTATACAGTAGTGTAAGATGATTGTATACAGTTTAGATT
>CALFTO010000115.1 GCA_937916195.1 uncultured Clostridia bacterium | reverse complement strand
TTTTTCATATTATGAGTTGCGATTAAAAAGTCCAAAGAAACCCCTCTTTTTCTTTTCTGTTTTTTCTTCTGTTTCTACTTCTTCTTGTTCGTCGGTTTCATCTGCTTCGGAATTTTCTTCAACGTTTCCACCGTCTTCAAGGGGGAGTTCTTCTTTTTGTAAAAGATTTTCGTCAGTTTCTTCGCATTCTTCTTCGCTCTCTTCAACAGTTTCAAGCTGAATATCCTCCTCATCCTTGTAATCTATCTTGTCAAACAAGCCGTCTGCAAAGGCTTCGGGCTTAAAGGGCTGTAAATCGTCAATCTGCTCGCCAACACCGATAAACTTAACGGGAATTCCCAATTCATTCTTGATTGCAAGCACCACGCCACCACGTGCAGTACCGTCAAGCTTTGTGAGTACAATACCAGTAATGTCGGCAACTGACTTGAATTCGCGAGCCTGATTAACTGCGTTTTGTCCTGTTGTAGCATCAAGCACCAAAAGCACCTCGCGGTCAGAATATGGCAATTCACGGTCAATAACACGATAAATCTTATTAAGCTCGTCCATAAGATTTTTCTTGTTGTGAAGTCTGCCTGCCGTGTCGATAATAATGATTTCACTATCTCTCGCCTTTGCCGCGTTAATTGTGTCGAAAACTACTGCGGCAGGGTCAGCGCCCTCTTTGTGCTTGATAATATCAACACCCGAACGGTCAGCCCAGATTTGAAGCTGGTCAATTGCGGCAGCACGGAAAGTATCAGCCGCACCAAGAATAACGCTCTTGCCCTGTGCCTTATACATAGCCGCCATTTTACCGATTGTGGTTGTTTTGCCCACACCGTTTACGCCGATTACAAGGATAATTGACGGAACTGTAATAAGCCCCATATCCTCACCGCCGTAAAGCATTTCGGCAACGATTGTTTTAATCTGCTGACGGATTGCCTCTGAGCCTCTTATTTTGCCTTTTGCAACCTCGTCACGAAGTCTTTCTGTAATCTCAACAGCAGTTGTAACACCAACATCACCCATAACGAGAATTTCTTCAAGCTCGGTGTAAAGGTCGTCGGTTACCTCGTCGAAGCTGTCGAGCATATCATCAATAGCCCCTGCCATTTTATTTCTTGTCTTTGTAAGACCAAAGTTAATTTTTTTGAAAATTCCCATAGGTAATATCCTTTCCATAGAGAAGATTTTATCGCGTAGGGACAGACATCCTTGTCTGTCCGCAGTAAAAGAATCCCTCCACCGCTAACGCGGTCCCCCTCCCTTTGACAAGGGAGGCTTTATGCGAGACCTAATTTACGAGCCATTTCGGCTGTTTTTAACTCTAATATCTTCGATACGCCCTCTTCTTGCATTGTAACGCCATAGAGCATATCGGCTTCTTCCATTGTGCCACGACGGTGAGTAATTAAAATGAACTGTGTATTCTTTGTCATTCTTCTTACATACTGCGCATAACGGACAACGTTTACGTCGTCAAGTGCCGCTTCAACCTCGTCAAAGATTACGAATGGTGCAGGAGTAACCTTAAGAATTGCAAAGAGAAGCGCAATTGCTGAAAGTCCCTTTTCACCACCTGAAAGCAGGTTGATATTCTGAACGTTTTTGCCCGGAGGCTGAACCTTGATTTCGATGTCACACTCAAGTACATTCATTTCGTCTTCAAGATTTAATTCTGCCTTACCGCCACCGAAAAGCTCGGCAAAGGTTTCACCAAATGCAACATTGATTTTCTGGAACTGTTCGCGGAACTGAACACTCATTTTCGTTGTCAAATCGTCAATCAGGCGAATAAGCTCTGCCTTTGATTTTTCAACATCTCCGATTTGCTCGGACATAAATTCATATCTTTCAGAAACTTCCTTATATTCGTCAATAGCCGAAACATTAACAGAGCCAAGTCCGCGAATTTCGTTTTTAAGTGCTGAAAGTCGTGTGCGGGCTTCACCGATATTCTCAATCACGATTTCAAGGGCAATTGCCTCTCGACGAGTGAGCTGATATTCGTCATAAAGCTTTGAGTTGTATTCTTCAAACTCATTGAGCATTGAAGCCTTGCGCTCTTCAAGACGGGCAAGCTCACCGCTGACACGCTCACGCTCGGAACTCTTTTCTTTTTCAAGATTACGAAGGTCTGTATTCTCTTTTTCAAGCTGTGCACGCTGATTGAGAAGCTCATCAACATCGGTTTTTGCATCACCGCACTGCTTACGCAATTCATCGGCAGATGCGCGCAGGCTCTCAATATCTTTTGTAAGCCAGATATTCTTATTCTTAAACGCTTCGATTTCAGCATCCAATTCTTCAAGACGGTTAGAATGTGAGCCCTTTAAAATATTAAGTCTGCGGATATTATCTTCGCAGGACTCAATATCCTTTTGGAAGCCGAGAATTTCAAGACGGATATTTTCAGCAACCGTTGAAAGCTCTTCGCGAACTTTTGCAAGGCTTTCACGGTCACCACTAACTGCCTCAAGACTTCTTTCTTTTTCGGCGATTTCAAGGTTGAGCTTTTCAACTGTTTCGCGGGCAGTAATACTGTCGCTATTTATTTTTTCAATTCTGCCCTCAAGTATTCTCTCTTCTTCAATAAGCTCTTTCACGCCACCTGAAGAAGTTTCATATTCACTTTCGGCAAGCTTAAATTCGCCCTCAAGACGAATTTTTTCTTCGTTAGCTGAGAGAATGTCGCCCTCAATACCATTAAGGTCGGCAACTGCAGAAGCCAAATCCTCTGCAAGCATTTTTTCTTGAATTGCAAGAGAGTTTTTCTTCTCTTCAAGGTCTTTGACTGCGGCGCGAAGCTTGTCAATCTCGTTACCGCGAGAAAGCATTCCCACGCCCTGTGCCTTACTACCACCTGTCATTGAACCGCCGGCGTTAATAACCTGACCGTCAAGAGTTACTATTTTAAATCTGTTCTTATATTTCTTCGCCATTGTAATGGCTGAATCCATATCGTCACAGATTACTGTTTTACCGAGAAGATTTTCGATAATATCGTGGTATTTACCGTCACAAGAAACAAGCTTTGACGCGATACTTACAAAGCCGTAAGAGTCGTCCAAATCCTTTTCGTCAAGACTTCTTGATTTGATTGAGGTGAGAGGTAAAAATGTAGCTCGTCCGCCCCTTGTTTCTTTGAGGTATGCGATTGCGCGTTTAGCGTCATTTTCGTTGTCAACAACCACATTCTGAATTGCAATTCCGAGGGCAGTTTCAACCGCAACGCTATATTTATCTTTAACTGTAATGAGCTGTGAAAGCGGACCGTGAACACCGCGAAGTGCTCCGCGTTTTGCCTCTTTCATAACGCTACGAACTGAGCCTTGATAACCCTCCATATTCTTTTCAAGGTCGTCAAGAATACGAATTCGCTCGTTTTTACGGTCGATTTCGCTGTCAAGAACTGCGATTTCAGACTTTACCTTTTCGCTTTTTTCTGTTCTTGACTGCACCTTTATGCGATAACCCTCAACTGCGTTTTTATATCCGTCGATTTTTTCAATACATTCGTTGAGTGCATTTTCTGCATTATTTTTCTTTTCTTCAAGGGCAAGAACTGCGTCACGACGGTTGCCCAAAAGCTCGTCAATTGTTGCAATTCTTGTCTTAATTTCTTCAATCTGTGTGCTTGCGGTTTCGCTGATAACACGATTATCTGCAAGGCTTACTGTGAGAAGTGAAATCTCTTTTGAAAGGTCTGCTGCAATGCTTGCAAACTCGTTATTTTCGCTCTGCAACTTTTCAATTTCACTAATTTTTGCGGTGAGCTTTTCGTTTGCTTCGCCCAAGCCTTTTTCGGCAACAGTTTTCTGGCTCTCTGCAGCATCAATCTGTGCATCAATGTCAGTTTCGTCAGCATTTGCGGTCAACTTGTCTTTTTCAAGTCTTTCAATTGACTCATTGTTATGAACAATTGAGTTTTCATAAACCTTTGCCTGACTTTCAAGCTCTGCCGCCTGCTCTTCAAAATGAGAGGTTGAACCACGAATTTCTTCAATCTTCACATTGATTTCGCGGGTTTTCTCGATAATCGAATTCATCTTCTGCTCAATTTCTTCAAGCTGACGCTGTGCGTCCTTGTACTGAACAGAGGCAATGTCAATTTTTCTGTCTTGTTCTTTTAATTTTTCCTGAGTTTTCTCAATATTATGTAACCAAATGCCGATTTCAAGATTTTTTCTCTCTTCGGCAAGCACCAAGAATTTCTGTGCCTTTTCGCTCTGAGTTTTAAGAGGACCAACGCGACTTTCAAGCTCTGTGAGAATATCGCGAAGTCTTACTAAGTTTTCTTCCGCCTGATTAAGACGCTTGAGTGCATCACTTCTTCTGTAACGGAAATGTGAAATACCCGCCGCCTCTTCAAACATTTCACGGCGTTCGCCGGATTTTGAAGAGATAAGCTCGGCAATTTTCCCCTGACTGACCATTGAATAACCGTCACGGCCAAGACCTGTATCCATAAACAATTCGTTAATATCGCGAAGTCTTACATTTTCACCGTTAATCTTATATTCACTGTCGCCACTTCTGTAAAAACGACGAGTGATATTAACCTCGTCTTTGTCACAATTAAGAGTGCGGTCGGCATTGTCAAGGCAGAGTGTAACCTCCGCAAAGCCTGTTGCCTTGCGAAGCTTTGTTCCGCTGAAAATAACGTCTTCCATTTTTGAGCCACGAAGGCTCTTTGTAGACTGTTCACCAAGTACCCAACGCACCGCATCAGAAATATTACTCTTACCGCTACCGTTAGGGCCAACAACACCTGTTATTCC
>CALFTO010000114.1 GCA_937916195.1 uncultured Clostridia bacterium | reverse complement strand
AGTAAGGAGATGATTTTATGAAAAACAAGGATTCCGTTCGTATTTCCGTGCGGTTGTCCGAAGAAGAAAAAGAAAAGTTGGAACGCTCGGCAGAGATATGTGGACTGTCACAATCGGAATTTGTGCGGCAGTTATGCAAGGGCAAAACACCGAAACCGCAACCGACAAAAGAGTTTTGGGAACTGCTTGAAGCACTCTATGAAGTCCATAAAGGTTTTAAGGCGTGTGCCAAGTATGAGCCGTCAGCACTAAATATCTGCAAAGAAATTGAGTGTCTTATCCTCGACTTGCAGGAGGTGTGATTATGGCAACGACGAGTTTATGGCATATTGAAGGTCGGTTAAAAGACCTCATTGCCTATGTAGAAAATCCCGAAAAGACAGTAGCAAATAATCCGAGTTTACAACCGCTATGGGAGGTTATGTCTTACGTTAGCCGCCCCGAAGCTACTGAGCAAGGCGAATATGTTTCCACCATAAATTGCTTAAAGGAAATTGCCTTGCAGCAGATGATTCTAACCAAAAAGCAGTATGGCAAAGAGAACGGATATATCACTTGGCACGGTTATCAAAGCTTTAAGCCGGAAGAGGTTACGGCTAAAGAAGCACACGAAATCGGTTTGCAGACCGCAAGAGAAATGTGGGGTGATCGGTATCAAATAATCGTTACTACCCATCTTGACAAAGACCATCTGCACAACCATTTCTGCTTTAATTCTGTATCCTTCATTGACGGCGGAAAGTATGACTATTCCAAAGCGGAGCAACGAAAGCTCCGCAGTGTTTCTGACCGCATCTGTGCCGAACACGGCTTGTCGGTAATCAAAAATCCCCACAAAGCACCGACAAGGCAAGTGTGGTTTGATGAAAAAAGCGGTAAGCCTACCCGTTACAACGTGTACCGAGAGGACGTGCGAGAAGCCATTGGTTATAGCCGTAGTCCTAAATATATCGAAGAATATTTGCAGAGAAAAGGATATATTACCGACTTCACAGGCAAGCATTGGAAAATACGATTACCGCAGTACGAACACTTTACAAGGCTTGATACCCTTGACGAAAGATGGACTCCCGAAAATCTAAAGTGGTCGATTGGCAGATACGCTTCCTTCGGCAGCAGACGAGCATATATTTCTTATCCAAAAGATATGCCGCAGGACTTAAAGGATTGGTTTCAGCCATTCCACAGGACAAGCCATATTTACCGCTTGTATCTACACTACTGTTATCTGCTCGGCTACTTGCCGAAAAACACCGACTACAAACCCACAAGTCCATATTTCAAAGAGGACTTAAAGAAACTCGATGAGATTTCCGAGCAAGTGCGATATATGGGCAAATACCATATTGAAACCTTTGATGATCTGTATGCAGACAGAGCAAAGATCGAAAGCGATATGAATAGGCTCATAGAAATCCGTGCCAAACTGCAAAACAAAATCCGCAGAGCAACACCTACCGAAAAAGAAACCTTGCGAGAAGAAAAAGCAGGTGTTACTGCTCGGATAATGGAACTACGGAAACAACTTAAAATGAACAAAGCCATTGAAGAACGCTCCGTTAAAATTCAAGAGAAAACGGATATGTTCTTTGCCAATGAAATTGTGGCTCAAAAAGTTAAAGAACAAAAAATCAGAGAACGACAGAAGGGAGGTTGGGAGCGATGACAAAATATGAAATCCCAATCGAAAGCAAAAAGAAAAAGTCCGCCCATATCCCTATAGATAAATTGCACGATTTTGACGGTCATCCGTTCAAGGTCACAGACAATGAGGATATGGACAAACTTGTGGAAAGTATTAAGTTGCAAGGCATTATCAATCCCCTTATCGTAAGGCTGAAAGATAATACCGAAGATGAATACGAAGTAATATCGGGACACCGAAGATTACACGCAAGTAAAAGGGCGGGACTGACTGTTGTACCCGCCTTAATTTATCCGTATACCAAAACCGAAGCGGCGATTGCCGTTGTGGACAGCAACCTACACCGAGAACGCATTTTGCCGAGCGAAAAAGCCTTCGCTTATAAAATGAAGATGGAGGCTTTGAAGGAGCAAGGGAAACGAAACGATTTATCCTCGTCGCAAGTTGCGACAAAGTCGGATACCGCTACTGAGATCGGCAAAGCGGCAAACGAAAGCCGTGACCAAGTGTTTCGGTATATCCGTTTAACAAACCTTATCCCCGAACTGTTACAGCTTGTGGACGAGGAACGAATCGCACTTACTCCTGCTGTTGAGTTATCCTATCTCACTGAGCAGGAGCAGTACGACTTAATGAGTATCATTGAGAGCGAGGATTGCACTCCGTCACTCTCGCAGGCAGTACGGCTAAAGAAACTATCCCAAGCAGGTCAGCTTAATGCGGATAAGATCTTCGCCGTTATGAGTGAAGAAAAGGCAAACCAAAAGGAACGTATCAGTTTTCCATTTGAAGATGTCCGCCGCTTCTTCCCTAAGAGTTATACCCAAAAAGATGTATATAATGCAATCTTAAAGCTTATTGGCGAAGATTATCGGCGCCGTGAACGAGCAAGAATAAATCGTGATGAAAGGTAAGGAAATAATATGAAAATTATATGTGGTCTTGCACAGCAAGAAAATGAGTATGTAATAAACGGAGTCAAGTATATCGTAGGTTCATCGTTTATGACTTCTAAAGTTAAAAATCACCCGACAATTACCGACCGTTTAAAAAGAATTGTAACAAGCGATTTCGTACCTTTGACGGATGAATCACCACCAAGTAAAATGGCAGTAGAATATGTGTGTTCGGCTGCCGGAAAGGAGGACTAAATGCAGTCGAAGAAAAAAGATAACGTCGGCATAACCGCTTTATACTGCCGACTATCCCGTGATGACGGAACGGATAACGATAGCAACTCTATCGTTAATCAAAAGAAACTGTTGCAAAAATACGCAAAGGAACACGGCTTTTCCAACACCCGCAGTTATGTGGATGACGGATATACGGGAACAAACTTTAACCGCCCCGGATTTCAAAAACTGCTTGAGGATATTGAAATGGGATATGTAAGCGTGATTATCGTAAAGGATATGTCCCGACTTGGCAGAGATTATCTGCAAGTAGGATATTACACAGACACCTACTTCCCCGATAGAAATATCCGTTTTATAGCAGTCAATGACTGTGTGGACAGTGCAGATGGTGAAAACGAGCTTGCACCCTTTCGTAACGTTATGAACGAAATGTACGCAAGAGATATTAGCCGTAAGGTCAGAAGCTCCCACAGACTTCGTGGCAATGCAGGAGAGCCGTTATCTCAACCACCTTACGGATACTTGAAATCACCTGATAACAAAAAGAAGTGGATTATAGATCCCGAAGCAGCACAGGTGGTACACGATATATTCCGTATGTGCTTGGAGGGTAAAGGCAACGAAACCATTGCCCGAATCCTGCAAGAACGAAAGGTGTTAATTCCAATGGCGTATTGGAGAGAAAAAGGTCTTGGCAGAGGCGGAAAGAAAGCTCAACCCAATCCGTACAAATGGTGTAAATCCACCATAGCCAAGATACTTGCTCAACAGGAATACTGCGGTGATGTAATCAACTTCAAGACCTATTCAAAGTCATTCAAGAACAAAGCTCGTATTCCTAACCCCGAAGAAAATTGGGCGGTGTTCAAGGATGTTCACGAGCCTATTATTGACCGTGAAACTTTTGAAGCAGTACAGAAGCTCACCAAGAAAACCAAACGCCGAGCGCCGAAGGTGGACAATGCCGAAAAGAATATGTTTTGTGATTTGCTCTACTGTGCCGATTGCGGTAGCAAGTTATGGTCACACGTAAACACCATAAACAAGGATATTCAGTATTTCAGTTGTTCCAACTACAAGGTGGATACAAGAGGAACTTGCGGAACACGACACTATATCCGAGCCGATGCAATAGAACAAGTGGTAATGCTTGAACTAAAGCGAATGGCAATGTTCTTACAGAGCGACGAGGAAACCTTTGCAGACCTACTTGCTCAAAAGACACAAAAGGATATTATCGATGAGCAAAAAGCTCTACAAAGCGAACTACAACGCTGTACGGCACGAAACACAAAAGTTGCCGAGCTTTACGAAAAACTCTATGAGGATAACGTTTCGGGTAAGGTAACGGATGAATGGTTTATGCAGTTGTCTCACAAATACGAAGTAGAGCGTATGGAACTGAAAACCAAGATTGCATCCCTAAACGAGAGAATAAATAATCTTGGCACAATGCAACAGAACAAAGACCGCTTTATCAACGCTATCCGAAGATTTATGGAAATGCAAAAGCTGACTGCGCCGCTTCTTCGGGAACTCATAGACGAAATAACGGTTTATGAAACCGAAGGTGTTGGTAAAAATCGCAGTCAAAGGATTATGATCCATTACAAATTTATTGGGTATATTGAGATACCCGAATGCGGAAGTAATTACAAGGCAGATACCCGAAAAGGTGTAGCCGTAGAGTATATTACCAAATCCGCATAAAACAAAAGAGCAGGCTTCAAAACCTGCTCAGTACATAACGAAGAAACTCGAAATTACAAAAAATCGAGTGTCCATAACTCAAATCCGTTATGAACACTCGATATGGTCGAGGTGACAGGATTCGAACCTGCGACTTCTACGTCCCGAACGTAGCGCTCTACCAAACTGAGCCACACCTCGATATATTCTTTTCAAATGCTAAAATATTATAATATGTTTTAAAATATAAATCAAGTGCTTTTTGAATTAATTTCTCTCCCTCCGTCTTTTGCTTCGCAAAATCCACCTCCCTCGTCAAAGGGAGGTATAGTCACAGTTCATACTTAGAGAGAAATCATCTAAACTTTAGAAAATAAATACCAATATTTTCTTGACATACATTTTTCAGGGTGTTATTATTTAAAAGTTACAAAACGTTCAACCAAAATTTTTGAAAGGAGGCAGAAATAAAATGACAATGAGATACTGGCAAGCTCATGAACACCGCGAAATTATAAATATTTCTGCCACCTTAAAGGTAATACCCCATTCTTGCGATTGATTTTTTCATTTGGGATATTGTATTTTAGTGCCGCAGAATTTCTTTCTGCGGTTTTTCATTTTTATTCGAGGAGGTTTTTAAATGAGATGGATTAAGCTTCACGAGCCCGTTAAAGTTCCTGTGCTCAAAAATGTTTTATTTGCACTAAAGCTCGTTTGGGAAGTTGACAAGCGACTTTTAATCGGCTATCTTGTTACGGAAATATCTAACAAGGTACTGACAATGTATCTTCAGAATATTTTGTTCTTGAAAATATTGTTAAGCATTATTGACGGTGATGCCGATTTCAAAACATACTTTATTTATCTTTTACTGTTTTTAAGCATATGTATTGCCATCAACATAATAGCAAACTACGCTACACGTCAACGACTTGTTGCAACTAAGGTTGTACTTAAAAAAATTAACAACAAAATTTTTGAAAAAGCCACTCAATTAGATGTGAGTTGCTATGAAAATCCCGAATTCTACGACAAATATCAGCGTGCAACCTTGGTGCTTTCTTCGGGCTATTACGATTTACTTTGTTGGGATATTGCAGCGATTATCGGCGGAATTATCGCACTCATCTGTGTTGTGACAACAGTTACAGTTATTAACCCAATGTATCTGTTATTCTTGTTGCCTGTAACACTTGTTTTTGTAATTGAAGTTTTCAAGAGCAAGGCAGTTTACAAACGAGACCTTGAGATGACCACAAACAACAGAATAAAGGCATACATTCAACGCACAATGTTTTTAAAGGATTTCTCAAAGGATATGAGAACCTCAAACATTTTCGCTGTACTTATCGGTCGTTTCAAGGCGGCAATTGATGCCAATGTTGTAATACTTAAAAAGTATGGCATCAAGCTTTTCATTTATAGTATGGTGAGCTCACTTTTTAGCGATTTCATACCCATAATCGGCACTTATGCCTTTGCAGGATATCAATTCATATTCACAAAGGCTCTTACAATTTCAGACTTTTCGGTTGTGCTTTCGTCAATCAACTCTGTTCGCGATTCAACAATGAGCATTGCCGAGGGCTTTGACGAAATGACGCAAATGGCTCTTTTCTTCCAAAATTTACGTGATTTCTTTGAATATGAACCTAAAATCACCGATGGCGGTAAAGACGCAGGTGAATTTGAGAGCATTGAATTTAAGAATGTATCCTTCGGCTACCCAGACACAAACAGGACAATCCTTAAAAATGTTTCATTTAAGATTACAAAGGGCGAAACTATTGCAATTGTAGGCGTTAACGGTGCGGGTAAATCCACACTTGTCAAACTACTTTTAAGATTTTATGATGCTGATGAGGGCGAAATTCTTTACAATGGCGTGAATGTTAAAGAGTATAATGTAGCATCTCTCCGTAATGCCTTTGCGACAGTTTTTCAGGATTACAAAAACTTTGCGGTGTCAGTTAACGAGAACATTATGTGTCACGAATGCACTGACGAGGAAAAGAAAATCGCAGAAAAGGCGCTCAAGCAAAGCGGAGTATGGGAAAAAATCTCAAGTCTGCCAAAGGGTGCGGACACAGTGCTTACCCGCGAATTTGAGGTTGACGGTGCAGGGCTTTCAGGCGGCGAAAACCAAAAGGTATCTGCGGCGCGTCTGTTTGCCCGCGATTTTGAAGTTGCAATTCTTGACGAGCCAAGTTCTGCCCTTGACCCTATTGCAGAGTACAAAATGTATGAAAATCTTATAAAAGTAACAGAAAACAAAACTGTTATTTATATTTCACACAGACTTTCAAGTGCTGTATTGTCTGACAGAATTTATGTTATCGGCAACGGCACAATTCTTGAATCGGGAAGTCACGCAGAATTGATGGCTCAAAACGGTGAATATAGTAAAATGTTCACTTTGCAGGCATCAAGCTATAAAGATGAAAGCGAGGTGAGTGAAAATGTTTAAGAAAAAAGAGAAAGAAAAGACACTTCACTCAATGCCCTCAAATATTTTCTTCTTTGTGCGTCTGATGTTCAGCGTTTCGCCATTTTTAGTTATCGGCGAACTTTTTTGGGGACTTTTAATGATACTCCCCAACAACCTTATTCGTGTAATTGGTGTTAAATATATTATTGACGTTGTAACCGAGGATAAAGATTTAGAAAGAATTTTCTATGCTATCGGCGTAATTGCCTTGGTGCTTATCGGCTCAACGGCTATTTCGTGGCTGTTCAGAGAATTTTATTGGAACAAAGAACGCGAAAGGCTTTACTACGGACTTAACAAAAAGCTTTACGAAAAGGCAAGAAGTCTTGACCTTGAATCTTATGACAATCCTGAATTTTACAACAGCTTCATTCTCACCATTGAATCATCATCTGACAATATTCAAAATCTTTTAGGGCTTGTCAGAATGTATGTAGGTCACATTATTTCACTTGTGACGGTTTCTTCGGTATTGTTAGCAATTGACCCTTGGTGTCTTGTGATTATTTTAGGTGTAATTTGCATTTTCCTGCCAATCAGCAAAAAGGTTGGCACACTTATGATGGAGCGCCGAATTGAAAACGCGAAATTTCACCGTCGTTCTGACTATTTTCAGCGTGTTTTCTATTTGCAGGATTACGCGAAAGAAGTTCGTATGAACAACATTTCTCCTTTGCTTATAGACAGATATAATGATGCGGCAGATGATGTTATTAGCAATCAGCGAAAATACTGGAACAAGATTTCAACATTGAATTGTTTACAAACTCTTGGCGTGCAAGAATTAGGATTTATGTTCCTTCTTCCTCTTTATTTGGGATACTGTGTTCTCGTTAAGGAAACTCTTTCAGCAGGTGATTTTGTTGCCACATTCAATGGTGCACATGCAGTTGCTATGTCCTTTCAATTCTTGACGGTATGGGCATTGGCTCGTTTTTCAGAGCAAGGCAAGATGATTGACAAATACCGCGAATTCTTAAAGGCTGATTTCAAGATTAAAAACGGCGGTGAAGATGCACCAAAGACCGAGCCAAAAGAAATCACCATTAAAAACTTGTCATTCACCTATCCAAATAACGATAAGCCTACCCTTGAAGACATAAATCTTACAATCAAGCCATACGAAAAGATTGCCTTGGTCGGCTACAACGGTGCGGGCAAGACAACTCTTACAAATCTGTTATTGAGGCTTTATGATGCGACCGAGGGCGAAATCCTTATTGACGGCAAAAACATTAAAAACGCCACTGCAGACTCACACCGTGACCGTTTTGCCGCAGTATTTCAGGATTTTCAGATTTTTGCCTGCTCTTTGGGTGAAAATGTCGCACTTGATGTCAACCCCGACGAAGAAAGAATTAAAGATGCTCTTAAACACAGCGGATTTAACAAAGAACTCAAAAACGGTGTCAATTCAGAGCTTTTACGCGAATTTGATGACGAGGGTGTTATGCTTTCAGGCGGTGAGGCACAGAAAACGGCAATTGCCCGTGCGTTCTACAAGGATTGCCCCTATGTAATTCTTGACGAGCCCTCTGCAAACCTTGACCCTGTTGCCGAATACAATCTTAATCAGGCTATGATTGAGGCGGCACAGCACAAGACGGTTATTTTCATTTCTCACCGACTTTCAACCACCGTTAACGCAGACAGAATTTATGTTATGGAAAACGGCAGAATTATTGAAAGCGGTAGCCACGCAGAGCTAATGGAACTCGGCGGAACATATGCGTATATGTTTAATCTTCAGGCAGAAAAATATAAAACGGAATAAAACAAAAAAACAGCAGACGGGGTCAGTCGTCTGCTGTTAATTTTATATCTCGATTTCAA
>CALFTO010000113.1 GCA_937916195.1 uncultured Clostridia bacterium | reverse complement strand
ACAGTTTACTCACTTCACTCATTCTTCCGTAAGCTTGCTCAGGGTGTTGGCCCATCTTTAGTTATCGTTATCATGGGTCTCCTTGGCTATAATTCAGAAATCGATATCAATGCACAGACAGCACAGACAGCTGAAAATATGTGCTGGCTTGTAGCAGGTCTCTACCTCTTCAGTGCAGTAATGCAGTTCGTAGGTATTGCTCTTGTTTACAACCTTGATAAGAAGACACTTGCTCAGATGAACGAAGAACTCGATGCAAGACACGCAAGAGATGAAGAAATGAGCGATGCAAGAAAAGCATTGTATAACTAATTTAAAATTAACAGAACCATAAATTTTGGCTCCCCCGCTTGAGGGGGAGCTGTTATTTTTGCAAAAAATGACTGAGAGGGGAATAAAATAAAATGCCACCTTCCGTCACTCGCGTTGCTCGTGCCACCCTCCCTGCGGTGTGGGAAGTCTATTTTTATATCTTTATAAAAAATTATCCAATAACCCATAAAAATTCTACTCACGAGAAAATGGGGTAATCCGTTAAAATATAAGAGTAATAGTTATACTTTTAACAAAAGAAAAGGAGCGTAATACCAATGAGAAAAATTATTAACATCAACCGCAAATGGTCTTTTCGCAAGGGCGTTGACTGTGCCCCCGCAGGCGTGCCTGCAGATTGGGATTTTGTGAATATCCCTCATTCTTGGAATGCTATTGACGGTCAGGATGGCGGAAATGACTATTTCCGTGGCTTTGCTTGCTATTATAAGGAACTCGACAGAGAAGAAATCCCCTCAGCCGACAAATACTATCTTGAAATCAACGGTGCAAACGCATCTGCTGATGTTTATATGAACGGCGTAAAGCTTGCTCATCACGACGGCGGTTACTCAACCTGGAGAGTTGACATTACAGAAGAATACGCAAAGGGCAATCAGCTTGCAATTGTTGTTGAAAACACAGTTAACGAGGTCGTTTATCCGCAGACTGCTGACTTCACTTTCTACGGCGGTATTTACAGAAACGTAAACATTATCGCAGTTAATAACAGCCACTTTGACCTTGAATATTATGGTGCACCCGGCATTATGGTAACTCCTGAAATCTGTGGCTCAGACGCAAAGGTAGAGGTTGAGGTTTTCGTTACAAACAAGAAAGACGGACAAATGCTCAACTACGCTCTCAAGGATAAAGCAGGTCACGTTGTAGCGGCAGTTAAGTCTGCTGACACAAAGGTTGAAATGGAAATCAAAGATGTTGTGCTTTGGCACGGCAGAAAGAACCCTTATCTTTACACTGCAGAGGTTGAGCTTTGCGACGGTGAAGAGGTTCTCGACAATGTAAGCACTCGTTTCGGTTGCCGTACATTCAAAATTGACCCCGAAAACGGTTTTATCCTCAACGGTGAAGAATATCCTCTTCGCGGTGTATCTCGCCATCAGGACAGATGGGGACTTGGCAACGCACTTCTTCCCGAGCATCATAAAGAAGATATGGAATATATCTATGAAATGGGCGCAACAACAATCCGCCTTGCTCACTATCAGCACGACCAGTATTTCTATGACCTTTGCGACGAATACGGTATGGTAATTTGGGCTGAAATTCCCTATATTTCAAGACATATGCCAACAGGTCGCGAAAATACAATCTCACAGATGAAAGAGCTTGTAGCACAGAACTACAACCACCCATCAATCGTAGTATGGGGACTTTCAAATGAGATTTCAATGAACGGCCCAACATCTGACGACCTTCTTGAAAACCACAATATCCTTAATGATATGGTTCACGAGATGGATAAAACAAGACTTACAACTATCGCGGCAGTTTCAATGTGTTCAATGGATGACCCATACATTCAAATCCCCGATGTTGTATCATACAACCACTATTTCGGTTGGTACGGCGGCGACACATCAATGAACGGACCTTGGTTTGACAGCTTCCACGCAAAGTATCCCAATATCCCGATTGGTGTAAGTGAATACGGCTGTGAGGCTCTCAACTGGCATACATCAAAGCCAATGCAGGGTGACTACACAGAAGAATATCAGGCATATTACCATGAAGAACTCATCAAGCAGTTGTTTACAAGAAAATATATTTGGGCTACTCACGTTTGGAATATGTATGACTTCGGTGCTGATGCTCGTGCAGAGGGTGGCGAAAACGGTCAGAACCACAAGGGACTTATGACATTTGACCGCAAGTATAAGAAAGACAGCTTCTATGCTTACAAAGCATGGCTTTCAGACGAGCCATTCGTACATATCTGCGGGAAGCGTTATGTTGACCGTGTTGAAGAGCTCACAAAGGTAACAGTTTACTCAAATCTTCCGGAAGTAGAGCTTTTCGTAAACGGTAAGAGCCTTGGAAAGCAGAATTGCCCCGACCACTTCTTCTATTTTGAAGTTCCTAACGCAGGTGTTTCAAATCTTAAGGCAGTTGCAGGCGATTGCACAGACGAGAGCGTAATCCGTAAGGTTGAAGTTTTCAATGAAGATTACAGACTTAAAGAAAAGGGTGCAGTTCTCAACTGGTTTGACATCACAGAGGTTGACGGCTACTTCTCACTCAATGATAAGCTTGCTGACATTATGAAAGCTCCTGAAGGTCAGGCACTTTTCGGACAAATGATGGGCTCAATGATGGGTGGCAGCAAAGACGCAACAATGGGCTTTGATATTGACCCAACCGCTATGATGGAAATGATGGGAAGCTTCACGGTTATCCGTCTTACAAGCCTTCTTGGTGCGGCAAATATTGAGTTCACAAAGGAACAACTTTTAGGCTTGAACGCTCAACTGAATAAGATTAAAAAACCAGAATAAAATTGATTCTTTTTCCTAAATACCGCGTGTCAATCGGCTCGCGGTATTTTTGTTTACAAATTTTCTAAATAAAGTTAATATTTTCCAAATAATTATGGTATAATATTATTCTAAAATTGTTTTAAGGAAGATACAAATGAACTTTTTACAGCGTTTGCAAATGGCGATGCAGAAATTCACAGTAAAATTGCAACAGTTTATGGCGGGGCGTTACGGCAGTGACAGATTTTCGCTTTTTCTCAATGTTGTAGGCTTGATTTTTGCCTTTTTAGGTAATTTCAGAGAATTGAGATTTTTCTATTTTATTGGTCTTGGCATTATTATTTACGGGCTTTATCGTGCAATGTCAAAGAATTTTGAAGCGAGAAGAAAAGAACTTAATTGGTATTTGCGTGTCAGCGATAAGCCGAGAGCGGAAATTAAGCTTTTGGGGAACAAAATTCGTGACCGCAAAACTCACCGCTATTTCAAATGCAAAAGCTGTAAAACGGTACTCCGCGTGCCAAAGGGTAGGGGTAAAATTGAAGTTACCTGCCCAAAGTGTAAAATGAAAGAAATAACCAAGACATAATAATATGTGACAAATATTATTCTAAAACAGTCCATTCTTAAGGACTGTTTTTCTTTTGCTTTCATTGAATTGTGGGCTTCTGCGTGATATTATACTTTCGTACAGAACAAATGTTCGGTACAGAAAGGAGGCAGAAATGACATTGGAACAATTAGGTGAACAATATCTCAAGCAAGCGGACGATCTCCACTCACTCGTCACAAGCTTTTCTGCCCGCGCAAAAAATATGGGCGGAATTGAACTTTATGAAATGAATTCCAAAATTACCATTCTTCGCGAAATGGAGCGTGACACCCGAATAATCGGCAGACAGTTAACAGAATATTACGACAAAAAATCCACAAAAAAGCCATATAAAAAGCATTGCGCAAATTGACAAATGTTCTATATATGATATAATGAACACAGTGTTTGATTTCGAGGTGTATTATGAAAAGATTTTTAAGTATATTTCTGATTATTGCAGTTGTTTGTTCATTTGTAATTCCTGTAAATGCGGCAAGCCCTGCGGTGAGTGTTTCGTCAAGCAAAACGGCTGTAAATACAGGCGATACTGTAACAATTTCAGTAAAGCTTGCGTCAGGCTCAAATCTTGGTGCAATTGATTTGAATGTTAAATTCAATACAAGCGAATTCCAATATGTGTCAGGCTTGGCGAAAACGGGCGGACTTTTCACAATGGAAAACACCGTTGATAAAGCAGGCAATATTCGTTATTTAGGTGTTACCGATGGCGTTGTGAATGGCGCAGGTACTCTTGTAAGCATTAAGCTTAAGGCGTTGAAATACGGTGGTAAAATCAGCGTTTCGGTAAGCGAGGCGATTGACGGAAGCGATAAGGATGTAACTTCAACCGTTTCTGCTTCAGGCATAACACTTAAATGTGCTCACGGAAAAGCCGAATGGAAAGTGACCAAAAAAGCAACCTGTACTGAAAAGGGTGTAGAAACAGGAACTTGCCCCTGCGGACATACAAGCACTCGTGATATTTCCAAAACTGAACACAAGGTTGGTAAATATACCGTTACAAAAGAGCCGACCTGCACCGAAAAAGGCACAAAAAAAGCGGTTTGCACCGTTTGTAATAAAGAGTTCACCGAAGAAATCAAAGCGACAGGTCATACATACGGCGAATGGATAGTTGTTAATGATGCCACAGAAACTGAAAAAGGGCTTAAAAAGGCAGAGTGTACTGTATGCGGTGAAGTTAAAGAACAGATAATACCTGTAATCAATACAGAAACTGAAGTCTTAACAGAGCCGACCACCGAGCCCACAACCTTTGAAGAGGAGAGTACTGAAGAGCCGTCAACACAAGCATCTTCGGGAAATGTGGAAGAAAAAACCTCAACAGCAAAAACAGTTGTGCTGACAATTTTGGCAACCTTGGGTGTTGAGGCGGTAATCGCGGGAATTATTATTTTAATTTTAAAACAGGGAAAAAAGGAAAAAGAACAGTAAAAAACAAGGGGCGATGATATCATCGTCCCTTATTTCTATATGAAGGTATGAATTTTAATCAAGATTAAAATATTTCTTTGCATTGTTGAATGAAATGTCCTCAACAATCTGTGAAAGGAATTCAATGTCGCAAGGATATTTTCCGTCCTCAACCAAATCGCCGATAATTTCGCAAAGAATTCTGCGGAAATACTCGTGACGTGGATATGACAAGAAACTGCGTGAGTCGGTAACCATACCGACGAATTTGCCGAGCACACCAAGGTTGCTGAGGTCTGTCATCTGCTTGCGCATACCATCATAATGGTCATTAAACCACCAGCCTGAGCCAAACTGAATTTTTGATGCAATTTCACTGTTTTGGAAATTACCTAACATTGAGCCGAGCACATAATTGTCTTTGGGGTTGAGTGTGAAAAGAACTGTCTTGGGAAGCAAATCCTTAACTGCAAGAGAATCGAGGAAGCGAGAAAGCCCGTAAGCAAGCTCGTGGTCGCCGATTGAGTCAAAGCCTGCGTCAGCACCAAGCTGATTAAACATCTTTGTGTTGTTGTTTCTCATTGCACCGAAGTGAAGCTCCATAACCCAACCGCGCTTTGCGTATTCAGCACCGAAGAACTGTAAAAGTGCTGTACGGTATTGGTCAAGCTCTTTAGTTGTGAAGCTTTCGCCACCCTTGATAGCCTTTGCGAAGATTACTTCTAATTCTTCTTCTGTTGCAGGCTCGCAAGGGCAATAGCTGAGCGCGTGGTCACTTGCGCGACAACCCATCTCGTCAAAGAAATTAATTCTCTTTTCGAGAGCTACAAGCAAATCTTTAAATGAATTGATTTTCATTTCTGCCGCTTTTGCCACAGCCTCAACCCAAGGTGTAAAAGCATCGGTATCAATAAGGAATGACTTGTCGGGACGGAAAGCAGGGAGAACCTTGCATTTAAATGACTTGTCTTCTGCTAAAAGCTTGTGATATTCAAGGCTGTCTGCTGCGTCATCGGTTGTGCATACGCAATATACATTTGATTTTTCAATGAGCTCGCGTGGGGTAAATCCGCCTGCATCAATCTGACGGTTACATTCCTCCCAGATTTCTTCAGCAGTTGCCGCACTTAAAGGTGTTGTAATGCCAAAATATCTCTGGAGTTCAAGGTGTGTCCAATGATAAAGCGGATTCCCGATGCAATAGGGCAGAGCTTCTGCATGTTTCATAAACTTTTCTTTATCGGTACTGTCACCTGTAATATACTTTTCGTCAATGCCGTAGCCACGCATTCCGCGCCACTTGTAATGGTCACCGCCGAGCCATAATTCAGCAATGTTTGCGGGCTTCTTGTTCTCGTAAATCTCTTTTGGAGAAAGATGGCAATGCCAGTCAAAAATAGGAGTGTTTTTTGCACCCTTTTCAAAGATTTTCTGCGCAGTTTCGGTTGTGAGCAAAAAATCTTCACCCATAAATTTTCTCATATTTATCACCTTAAAAATAAATTTTTGGTTTTGCATATTCAGTATAACATATTTTTCTTGTGTTTCATAGAATTAAATTAAAGTTTTTTAGCAGTTTTTATAGGGTTTTGATGCTTATAACTGTTGAAATAAATATAACAATATGATAAAATAAGACGATTAAAATATTTTTTAAACCGAGAGGTATGTTTTTATGTCAGGACATTCAAAATGGAGTACAATCAAAAGAAAAAAAGAGAAGACCGATAACGCGCGTGCAAAGGTTTTCACTAAAATCGGCCGCGAAATCGCAGTTGCAGTAAAAGCAGGCGGTCCCGACCCGGCGGCTAACTCAAAGCTTAAGGACGTAATTGCAAAGGCAAAGGCTGCAAATGTGCCCAACGATAATATTGACAGAATTATCAAAAAGGCTGCAGGTGAGGGCAGTGCTGATAATTACGAAGAAATCGTATACGAGGGCTATGGCCCATCAGGTATTGCAGTTATCGTTGAAGCACTTACAGATAACCGTAACAGAACTGCGGCAGACGTTCGCCATTTCTTCGACAAATTCGGCGGAAATATGGGACAGAGCGGTTGCGTTTCATTTATGTTCAATCGTCAGGGCGTAATCCTTTTTGAAAAAGAGGGTATCGACGAAGACAAGCTTATGGAAGATGCTCTTGAAGCAGGCGCAGTAGATTTTATCACAGACGATGAAATCTATGATGTACGCACAGAGCCCACCGATATGGGTGCAGTTCGTGATGACCTTGAAGCAAAGGGCTATACATTCGTTTCAGCAGAGGTTGAGTATGTTCCCACAACTTACACAGCGCTTACAAATCCCGACGACATTAAAGCAATGGGCAAAATGCTTGAAATGTTTGAAGAGAACGATGACGTTCAGAATGTATATCATAACTGGGAAAACGAGGAAGATTACGAGGGATAAACACGATAAATTGGCGACTTTTCACTTTTTCGCTCTTGACTTACACTCGTAAGCCTGCGAGCTCAAAAGCAAAAATTCATCCAATTTCTCTGTGTTTCTCTGATGACTATATTGGTTATTGAGGAAAAATAAATATGTCATTAAAAAACAAAAAGCTGTTTCTTCTTGATATGGACGGAACAATTTATGAGGGTGCACGACTTTTTCCTTGCGTGAATGAGTTTTTGGCGCATATTGAGTCCGTTGGCGGTCAGTATGTGTTTATCACAAATAATTCATCGCGTTCGGTAAAAGACTACGTAATTAAACTTTCTAATATGGGAATTAAGGTGACTGAGGATAACTTCTTTACCTCATCACAGGCAACTGCTTTGTATCTTAACAAGCACTTCCCCAATAAGAAGATTTATTGTATGGGCACAAAGTCCATGATTGCCGAAATGGAAAAATACGGTGTGAAAATTACAACCGAGGCAGACGAAGACACAGATTGCATTTGCGTAGGCTATGACACAGAGCTTACATACAAAAAGCTTTGGGATGTTTCATATTTGTTGCAGACTAAAAAGGATATTCCATATATTGCAACAAATCCCGACAGAGGTTGTCCAACAGAATTCGGTCTTGTGCCCGATTGCTTTGCAATGTGTGAGGCTATAAATTATGCGACACATCGCAGACCGCTTTATATCGGCAAGCCCGACGGCTTTATGATTGATTTTTCTGTTGAGCGTTCACCATTCACTAAAGAAGAAACCGTTGTAATTGGTGACCGACTTTATACTGATATTGCATCGGGCGTAAATGCAGGTGTTGACACAATCTGCGTATTAAGCGGTGAAAGCACAGCCGAAGATATTGAAAACAGTGAAATTAAGCCAACTTATGTTCGACAGGATATAAAAGAGATTTTAAAAGAATTGCAGGAATAGACTATGGATTTTGACGCATTTGACGCAGGAATTGAATTGGGCGGTCTTCGTAACCGTGATGATATTCGACTTCTCGTCTGCTATTTGCTTAAAAGTGTTGACGCACCAATGACAAGACAGATGCTCAACGAAGCAATGCAGGAGGACGGACTTGCCAATTATTTTGAGGTTGGTCAGGCAATTGAGGAGTTGCTTAAAACGGGCAACATCACTGCCGATATTCTTGACGAGGACGAAGTTATTTCGGTTACTCCCAAGGGTAGAGAAGCCGCAGAGCTTTTGCAGACAAGCCTGCCCCGCACGGTGCGTGAAAAGGCAGTAAATTCTGCAATAAGACTTACAACCCGCGCGAAAATTGAGCGCGAAAATAAAATTGAGGTTAAAAAAGAGGAAAACGGCGGTTACACCATTACATTCACTCTTTTTGACCGAGAAACCGAGCTTATGAAATTGTCTGTTTACGTAAGTGACAGCTTACAGCTTGAACAGGTTAAGCAGAATTTCATAAACGACCCCGTTAAAGTTTATTCGACGATTATCACATCGTTGTCGGTATAATAAGGAGAATATATATGTCCAAGGAACTTGAAAAACAGTATAATCC
>CALFTO010000112.1 GCA_937916195.1 uncultured Clostridia bacterium | reverse complement strand
GTTCCGTACTTAAATCCGAATGAATTAACATTTATTTTAAGTGTATTTGATACATCATCAAGAAAAAGCTTTGCAACACGTTCTTTAAGCTGTGAAGTGGTTAAAAGCGAAGTATCAATCACATAATCGGCAATATCACGTGCACCCTTTAATATATTACGCTCTTTTACAATAATATCCTGCAACTCCTGTACAGATGTATCGTTTGAAAGAGGGTGCTTTCTGCGAGTTTCTTGATAACGACGGAGAATAACCTCATTGTCGGCATCAATAAACAAGATTTTATATTCACAATTCATCTTTTTAAGCTCTTCAAGTGCATTAAAAAGATGTGAAAATGAGCCACCAAGCCTTATATCTGCGGCAATTGCAACCTTTTCGCGAGTTTCAGTAGAGTCTTCTAAAAGTTGCACAAAGGTCGGTATTAATTTTGGTGTCATATTATCAACACAGAAAAATCCAATATCCTCTAAAGTATCAATTACTCTTGATTTTCCTGCACCTGACATACCTGTAACAATTACAAGCTGCATATTAACCTCACCTTACTCACCTATAATTTTAACTTCTGTTTCAAGCTTAACGCCGAACTTTTCATAAACCTTATTTTGAACATCACGGATAAGCGTAATCACATCTGTTGCCGTTGCACCGCTTTTGTTTATTACAAAACCCGCGTGCTTTTCGCTGACTTGCGCACCGCCAACTGTGTAGCCTTTCAGTCCACTCTGTTCTATAAGAGCACCTGCAAAATAACCTTCAGGGCGTTTAAAGGTACTGCCAGCACTACCGAATTCAAGAGGTTGCTTCTCTTTTCGTTTACGAAGATTTAAATCCATAGCCTCTTTAATTTCTGCTTTATCGCCTTTTTTCATCTTTAAAAGCGCAGAAAGAATTGTATATCCATTATCTGTATAAGCACTGTGACGATAACTCAAATCAAGCTCATCTTTTTCAAGTGCACCGAACTCACCGTCTTTATCAATATGCTGACAAGCGTGAAGAATATCTTTCATTTCACCACCATAAGCACCTGCATTCATATAAACTGCACCGCCGAGAGTTCCGGGAATACCATAAGCGAATTCAAGACCTGAAAGTGAATTTTCAAGCGCGAACATACAAAGGCTCTTCATTGATGCGCCTGCTTCACAATATATTGTTGTATCATCAATCAATTCAATTTTTGAAAGTTTTGAGCCGATTTTAATAACAACGTTGTTTATTCCGCCGTCAGTTACAAGAAGATTTGAACCGTTGCCGATAACAAGCGGTTCTACATCTTTTTCACGGCAGAAATCAATAATCATTTTAATTCCGCCAATTGAATCAGGGATAATCAAAAGACTTGCATTACCGCCACATTTAAAGCTTGTATATTTGCTCATAGGAGCATTTTCAATAACCTCTGCGCCCATATTTTCGGCGAATAAAGCAATTTCTTTATACAATGATTTTCCCTCTTTCAAAAATTAGTAGTTTTGCCAGATATCAATTTCTTTGGCTTTTGGCTCATAGCCATCGTCCATACCAAGATGATGCAAAAGCTCACGAGCCGCGTTGTATCCCATTTTCTTCTGACGGTTATTCATTGCGGCACACTCAATAATTACCGCAAGGTTACGACCGGGCTTCACGGGAACAACTGTAAGCGGGATTTTGATATCCATAATATTTATGTATTCATTGTCAAGTCCCATGCGGTCATAGACCTTTGAGCTATCCCAAGGCTCAAGCTGAATAACCATATTTATTTTTTCAGTAAGCTTAACGGCACCCATACCAAAAATACGGCGCGCATTTATTATTCCTATGCCACGAAGCTCAATAAAATGACGGATATTGTCGGGTGCAGAGCCCACAAGAGTTTTTGAAGATGTTTTGCGAATTTCAACCGCATCATCAGCAACAAGACGGTGACCACGCTTTATAAGTTCAATTGCGGCTTCACTTTTACCTACACCGCTGTCGCCTACAATAAGAACACCTTCGCCGTAAACTTCAACCAATACACCGTGACGGGTAATTCTTTCAGCAAGCTCTGTACCGAGAAAGTAAATAAGAGTTGCCATTGCACCCGAAGTGGAATCTGCAGAACGCAAAATCGGTACTTGATATTTTTGGGCTAGCTCTAACATACCGTCAATTGGCTCAAGATTTCTTGTAATAAGGATTAATGGAGGCTGTTGACTTATAAGACGCTCAATACTTTTAAGCTGCTCTTCTTTTGGCAAGGTATTTATAAAGTGCATTTCACCGTTACCAAGGAACTGTACGCGAGCAGGGTCAAAATAAGGGTCTGCGCCCGCAAGCATAAGACCGGGTCTGTTAACCTCTTTAGAAGTGATTGAAAGTGCGGAAGCGTCACAGGGCAAATATAAAGTTTCATAACCATTTTCGTTGATTACTTTTTCAAGTGAAACAGAGTATTTTGTTACCAAAACGCCTACCTCCCCTTTTACAGATAATATTTAATATATTATATAACAATAATAAAGATTTTCCAATACCTTTTTATAATTTTTATTTTATTTTTTAATATTACAAAGTTGTAAAAAATATTGTAAAAATAAAATTTATATCCTATAATCAAAATTAAAGGTGATATTATGAAAAAGTTTCTAAAAATCTTTGGCATTACTTCACTTGTATTAACAATTATTTTGGGTTGCTTATTTTGGTGGTGGGCAGGCTTTTCCTATAGCACAAGTTCAAGATACTATGCACAAATGAGCAATTCTGAATTTTACTCACTTCCTACTATTGAATCTCTACCTAAACACGAATCCGTTAAATACAAATACTTTAATGACCGTATGGGCATATTTGATTCAAAAGCATACACAATGATAGTTGAGTATGATGAAGATACATACAAAGCTCAAAAAAACAGTGTTTATGAACCATTTGAAGAAATAGAGGAAATCTTTATTGGTTATCAACCAGAAGAATTGAAACGTAATACGTCCCCTATTGAATTGGATGGTTTTTCCTTTGAAATGTTTTCAAGAGATTTTCCAAAAATTATTTATTTTGTTGGAACTAACGATGAAACAAACGAGATTGCATATATACTCTACGAAGACCACGATTTAGATTCAGTCAGTGTTCCATACTCAACTTTTATAGACCAATATTGCGGTTGGTAAAAACTGAACCCGACAGGTATTCCCGTCGGGCTCTTTTAATTTAGAAAATAAGGTTATTTCATATTTTCTTCGTATGACTTAATCATCTTCTTAACCATCTGGCCGCCGACAGAACCTGCCTGCTTTGAAGTAAGGTCACCGTTGTAGCCCTGCTTAAGATTTACGCCTACTTCAGAAGCAGCTTCCATCTTGAATCT
>CALFTO010000111.1 GCA_937916195.1 uncultured Clostridia bacterium | reverse complement strand
AATATGCGACAATTTCTTTTATATCCTCTTGTGTATAATATCCACCGTGAGCCTTGTGATTGAAATTAGTGTGACTTCTCATTGAGCCTTTTTCAGTGAGCAAGGGATATTTTTTAATCTCAACTCGCCAGCCTTGGTCCTCTGTGAGATGCCAATGAAGTACATTCAGCTTGTGAAGTGCCATCAAATCGACAACTCGTTTGACCTCGTCAACTGTATAAAAATATCTTCCACAGTCAAGCATATAACCGCGGTACGAAAATCGCGGTTCGTCGGTAATTTCAACATAGGGGATTTTACCGTCACTCTGCAAAAGCAACTGCTTTAAGGTCTGCAAGCCGTAAAACAAGCCCGCCTCTGTTTTGGCATTTATGAAAGCTCTACGGTCTTCACATTTCAGAGTATAGCCCTCGTCATTTGAGATACTATCGTCAATTTTAAGAATTATAGACTTTTCTTCGCCTGTATCCTCATGAATTCGCACCTTTTTATTGAACACATTTCGCGCAAACAGAACAAAATCCTCACAAAAATCATAGGGGGAAATTGTTGTCCCCGCGTGAAGCGTAAAGCCCTTTTTGTCTCGATTTATCAAGATGCTTACGGGCTGAGGGATAATATTAAACATCCTTTCAGTCCTCCTAATCCAAAAATTGCTATTTATAAAATTATTTTATCACAAAATCTTTTGAACTACAATAAAAATAGTACATATTTTCCTCTTGAAATTACAGCATATATATAGTATAATAATTTGACTAAATAATATTGCCTTAATTCAGTCGTGTGCCGTGTGGGTCCTGTGCGGCGGGGCGCTGTGAACCATGTCAGGCGGGGAACCGAGCAGCATTAAGCGGATTGCACCGGGCGCCACAGCTTGCCTGCACGACACATGACTGAGTTAAGGCATTTTTGATAATTAAAGGAGGAGAATTATGTACCGCGCGTTTTACAGAAAATACCGTCCCAGCACCTTTACTGATGTTGTGGGACAGGGTCATATCACAAAAACACTTGAAAATGCGGTGAAAACAGGCAAAACAAGTCACGCTTATCTTTTCACAGGCTCTCGCGGAACAGGTAAAACCTCCTGCGCCAAAATTCTTGCAAAGGCAGTCAACTGCTTAAACGCTGAAAATGGAAATCCTTGCAACGAATGTGAAATCTGCAAGGGAATTGACAACGGCTCTATTCTTGATATTATCGAAATTGACGCCGCATCAAACAACGGCGTTGACAATATTCGCGATTTGAGAGAAGAGGCTAATTTCACACCTGCCAACGCAAAATACCGCGTTTATATTATCGACGAGGTGCATATGCTCTCAATCGGTGCTTTCAACGCACTTCTCAAAACCCTTGAAGAGCCACCCGCACACGTAATTTTCATATTGGCGACAACTGAGGTTCATAAATTACCCTCAACCATTCTTTCCCGCTGTCAGCGTTTCGATTTCAAGCGAATTCCGCCTGAAGATATTGCAGGCAGATTGTTGGAAGTTGCCACAAAAGAAAATCTTAAGCTTGCCGAAGACGGTGCGATGCTTATTGCCCGAATTGCAGACGGTGCTATGCGTGACGCACTCTCACTTCTTGACCGTTGCTCATCATATGACGGAGTGATTGACTCCGCCGCAGTTGCCTCAAGTGCAGGTCTTGCCGGCAGAGAATATATTTTTGAGCTTTGCGATTGCATAATCGAAAAGGATGCCGCAAAGGCACTTGAAATTGTAAACAGACTTTATAACGACTCCTGCGATATGGAGCGTCTTATCACAGAGCTTACAAGCCATTTCAGAAATCTTATGGTTTCAAAGGCTGTTAAAAACTTTGAAAATATGATTATCTGCTCGCAGGGGGAAATCCAAGTTATCCGTCAGCAGAGTGAAAAAACTACACTTGCGACAATTATGGCTTGCATTGACATTCTCACCGCCTCTGCCGCCACAATGAAGCAGGGCGCAAACAGAAGAACAAGCGCAGAGCTTTGCATTATAAGACTTTGCACACCGTCACTTGACAGCGATATGAATGCAATTCTTCGCAGGTTAAACGAACTTGAAAGTGCAGTTGCATCGGGCAAAATCACAGTTAAGGCAGAAGCTCCCGCACCCGCAAAAGTCGAGGCAAAACCGGAGCCCCAACCTGTACCCACAGCAGAGCCAAAGGTTGAAGTCTGTGAAGAGCCACAGCCTGAAAAAGAAGAAATTCCGTTGCCTCCCCCACCACCCGAAAAGGAAGAGGAAAAGGTTATACCGCAGGCAAGCGGAACTGTTCCATTCAGCAAGTGGCCCGAGGTGCTCGAAAAAATCTTTGCAAGCAACCGCAGTCTTATTGCAATGCTTTCAGGCTCAAGCGCCTTTATTCACGACGACAAATATTTACTCATAAAAGGCTCGCCCGTTTTAGAGCTTTATCTCAAAACAGGTGATTATTCAAAAATTATTCGAGAGGCTGTTTTCGCCGTAACGGGTAGAAATTACACTCTCGCAGTTTATAACAACAAGCAAGAAGAAGCACCAAAGAATCCCCTTTCTGACCTTATGTCAAAAGCAAGAAGCTTAGGTGTGAATATTGAGGAGGAATAAAAATGAAAGCAAGAATTCCCAATCAGGGCGGTCAGGCAAATATGATGAAACGCATTCAGCAGATGCAAGAAGAAATGACACGTGTTCAGCAGGAATGTGAAGCAGCAGAATACCAAGCAAGTGCCGGCGGCGGAGCAATTGACGTTACTGTTAACGGCAAGCATCAGGTTGTATCTGTTAAAATTCAGCCCGATGTTGTTGACCCTGAAGATGTTGAAATGCTTGAAGATTTGCTTGTAGCAGCAGTTAACGAAGCAATGAGAAAAGCAGACGAAACAATGGAGCGTGAAATGGGCAAGCTCACAGGCGGAATGAATATCCCCGGTCTTGGATTTTAATTTTGGAGTATAATGCATTATGGCAATCGTTTCACTTGAAAAATTGATTGAAGAATTTCGCAAAATGCCCTCTGTCGGTGTAAAATCGGCGGAGAGAATGG
>CALFTO010000110.1 GCA_937916195.1 uncultured Clostridia bacterium | reverse complement strand
GTATGGGTTATTGCGGTTGTGCAACAATCGAAGACCTCAAGACAAAGACACAGTTTATCAGAATTACAAACGCAGGTCTTAAGGAAAGCCATCCTCACGACGTTTATATTACCAAGGAAGCACCAAACTATTCAGGTAATATGTAAGGAGATTAAAATGTTTGAAAAATTATTAGATACAATCGGATTTATAAACAATACTGACCCTGAGGTTGCGTCTGCTATGGGGCTTGAGCTCAAAAGACAGCGCGAAAACCTTGAGCTTATCGCAAGTGAAAACATTGTTTCTCCTGCGGTTATGGCAGCAATGGGCAGTGTGCTTACAAATAAATATGCTGAGGGATATCCCGGAAAAAGATATTACGGCGGTTGCCAGCATGTTGACGTAGTTGAAGATATTGCACGTGACAGACTTAAAAAACTTTTCGGTGCAAATTATGCCAATGTTCAGCCACATTCTGGCGCACAGGCAAATTTGGCGGTTTATTTCGCTCTTATTCAGCCCGGCGACACAGTTATGGGTATGAATTTGGCAGAGGGTGGCCACTTAACTCACGGCTCACCTGTTAATATGTCAGGTAAATACTATAATTTCGTTCCTTACGGTGTTGATGAAAACGGCTTCCTCGATTATGAAGCTTTTGAAGCTAAAGCAAAGGAATGTCAGCCAAAGCTTATCGTTGCAGGTGCATCTGCATATCCAAGAACTATCGACTTTGAGAGAATGGCAAACATCGCTCACAGCGTTGGTGCATACTTTATGGTTGATATGGCTCACATTGCAGGTCTTGTTGCTGCAGGACTTCACCCATCACCCGTGCCATATGCAGATGTTGTAACTTCAACAACACATAAAACTCTCCGCGGTCCTCGTGGCGGTATCATTCTTTGCAAGGACGAAGAATTTGGTATGCAGTTTAACAAGGCAATCTTCCCCGGTACACAGGGCGGACCTTTAATGCACGTTATTGCGGGCAAGGCAGTTTGCTTCGGCGAGGCTTTAAGTGATGATTTCAAGAATTATCAGCAGAGAGTTATCGACAATGCAAAGGCATTGGCAGAGGGTCTTACAAAGCGTGGTATCAATCTTGTATCGGGCGGTACAGACAATCACTTAATGCTTGTTGACCTTCGTTCAGTTGGCGTTACCGGTAAAGAGCTTGAACACTGTCTTGACGAGGTTCACATTACTGCAAATAAAAACGCAATCCCTAACGACCCCGAAAAGCCCTTTGTTACAAGCGGTTTAAGACTTGGTACTCCCGCAGTAACAACAAGAGGTCTCGGCGTTGAAGATATGGACAAGATTGCAGAATTCATTTATCTTGCCGCAACTGATTTTGAAAATCAGAAGGATTACATTAAAAACGGCGTAGCGGAAATCTGCAAAAAATACCCACTTTATGAATAATTCATAAGACAAATTCCCCACTGCATAAAATGTAGAAAAATGCAGTGGGGGATTATAATGAAATTTATAAAAATGCACGGCGCGGGCAATGATTATATTTATATTGATTGTTTTAATGAAACAGTTGAAAATCCCGAAAGCCTTGCAAAAAAACTGAGTGACAGACACTTCGGCATTGGTGCAGACGGTATAGTTTTAATTAAACCGTCAAAAAAATCCGACTGTTTTATGGATATTTATAATGCGGACGGCTCACGCGCTGAAATGTGCGGAAATGCGGTGCGGTGCACTGCAAAATACATATATGACAACAAAATAAATAATTCAATAATAAATATTGAAACACTCAGCGGAATAAAATCCGTTGAAATACTAACTGAAAACGGTGTTGCCGTCGGTGGCAGAGTTAATATGGGAAGACCTATTTTAAATGGGCACCAAATACCTACACGATACGGCGACAGTATTGTAAAAAATAAAGTTCTTAACATTGACAATAATGATTATGAAATAACCTGCATTTCAATGGGCAACCCTCATTGCGTAGTTTTTCATAACAATATACATAAATTAAACCTTGAAAAAATTGGTCCGCTTTTTGAAAACCACGAAACGTTCCCCGAACGAATAAATACAGAATTTGCAGAGGTTATAGATAAAAATTATCTCAAAATGCGTGTGTGGGAGCGTGGCAGCGGCGAAACCCTTGCCTGCGGAACGGGTGCGTGCGCGGTAGCGGTGGCATCGGTAATCAACGGACTTTGTTCAAAAAATAAAGAAATTAAAATTCGTGCAAAAGGCGGAATGTTATCTGTTAATTGGCACGAAAATGACAACGTGTATTTAAGCGGAAACGCGGTAAACGTATTTCAGGGCGATATTTTTATATAAGGTTTGCGTAGGGACAGACGTCCCCGTCTGTCCGTGCCGTTTAATATCTTACTTTTAAACAGAGCTGATAATATGGATAAAAAACCGATAAGAAAAAACATTCGTTTACAAGGCTATGACTATTCGCAAGCAGGTTATTATTTTGTGACAATCTGTGTTGCTGAAAGAAAGCCGATATTATCAAAAATTAAACCTAATTGTCAAAGTCCGTTATATAAAATCGAACTTCTTCCGATGGGGATAGAAGTTGAAAAGACAATAAATTATATCAACAATAATTACAAACAAGTAAAAATTGAAAAATATGTGATTATGCCCGACCATATTCACTTGATTATAAATCTTGAAGGTAAGAGAGAATTTGATGCGGACAGACAAGGATGTCTGTCCCTACGCGATGTTGTCAAATATCTTAAATCATATACAACTCGCGAGTATAGAAAAAGGATAGGAAGTAAAAATTCTGTTTTATGGCAACCAAGGTATAATGACCATATAATTCGTAACAATGAGGATTATAATGAAAAATGGCAATACATAGATAATAATCCTTTAAAATATATTCTTCTTTCGGAGGGACAATTATGAAAATAAATGATAACTTTTTAAAAATTCAGAGTTCATACCTTTTCTCAAACATTGCAAAAAAGGTAAATGCTTATGTTGCGGCTAATCCCGACAAGCCTATTATTCGTCTTGGCATTGGTGATGTTACTCGTCCTCTTGCTGATGCTTGTATTGAGGCTATGCACAAGGCAGTTGACGAAATGGCAAACGAGAAAACCTTTATGGGTTACCCGCCTGAATACGGTCACAAATGGCTTTTAGATGCAATCAATGAAAATGACTACAAGGCTCGCGGTGTAGAGCTTGACAACAGCGAAATCTTTGTTTCAGACGGTGCAAAGAGTGATTGCGGTAATATTGGTGACATTTTCTCAACTGATAACAAGGTTGCAGTTTGTGACCCTGTTTATCCCGTTTATGTTGATACAAATGTTATGAGCGGTCGTTCAGGTGATAAGACAGCAGAGGGCTGGAGCAACATTTATTATATGCCTTGTAATGCTGAAAACAATTTCTTGCCTGAACTCCCCACAGAAAAGGTTGATATTATCTATCTTTGCTTCCCAAACAACCCCACAGGTATGGCGGCAACAAAAGATGAGCTTAAAAAATGGGTTGACTATGCAAACGAAAATGGCGCAGTAATTCTTTTTGACTCAGCTTATGAGGCGTTTATCACAGAAGATAATGTACCTCATTCAATCTATGAAATCGAGGGCGCAAAGAGCTGTGCAATCGAGTTTAGAAGCTTCTCAAAAACTGCAGGCTTCACAGGTGTTCGTTGCGGTTACACAGTAGTGCCTCACGACATTAAGGTTGACGGTGTTGAACTCAACGCACTTTGGGCTCGTCGTCAGGCTACAAAGTTCAACGGCGTTTCTTATATCACACAAAGAGCGGCCGAGGCTTGCTATTCAGAAGAGGGCAAAAAGCAAATCCGCGAAATTATTGCATATTATCAGAATAATGCAAAGATTATCTATAACGGACTTAAAGAATGTGGCTTCACAGTTTACGGTGCGGTAAACTCACCTTACGTGTGGCTCAAAACTCCCGACGGAATGAGCAGTTGGGAATTCTTCGACACACTTCTTGAAAATATTCAGGTTGTGGGCACTCCGGGTGAGGGCTTTGGCCCAAGCGGTGAGGGTTATTTCCGTTTAACCGCATTCGGCTCAACAGAAAACACAATTAAAGCAGTAGAAAGAATTAAGAATTATTTCTGTAAATAAATCAAAAAGCTCCAATCAATTGTGGTTGGAGCTTTAAATATATAAATTTATAAATTTTTAATTTTATCAATACATTGCTGACAAAGTGAGAATTCTTTATTGAGCTTTTCTTCACTGCCACAGATTTTGCATGAGGGAGTTTTGCGTTCTATAATAATTCTTCCGTTTTCTTCTGTAATGCTTGCTTCGTCGTCAATTTCAAGGCCTGCTTTTTTGCGGTATTCCATTGGAATTACAATTCGCCCTAATTTGTCAATTTTTCTGACATATTCCGTCATCTTTATCACTCCTTTTGCCATATTTTACCATATATTTTTGCAAAAGTCTGTCGAATTCTGAAAATATTTCAAAAATTTTCAACTTTTTTCTTTTATTTTTGCAGTTGCTTGCAAAAAGAGTATATATTGTGATAAAATTATTAGTAAATTATTTAAGTCTGGTGACCAAAATGGATTATTATTTTTCTCAAAGAATTTCGGGGCTTCAGCCCTCGGCAATTCGTGAAATTTTAAAGGCTACTCAGGACCCCGCAATCATTCCTTTTGCGGCAGGTAATCCCGATGCGGCGGCTTTTCCCGTGGAAGAGGTTAAAAAGCTTACGGCAGAGATTTTTGAAAATGAGCCTATAACTGCATTACAATACGGCGTGACAGAGGGTTACACTCCTTTAAGAAACCGCCTTACCGCATTTATTAAAGAAAAATATAATATCGGCAAAGACTTTGACAGCCTTATTGTGACTTCGGGTGCACAGCAGGTTATGGATTTAGCCACAAAGGCACTTTGTGATTTGGGCGATACTGTAATCTGTGAATGTCCGTCGTTTATCGGCTCGCTTAATTGCTTCCGTTCATATGGTTGCAAGCTTGCGGGTGTTCCTGTTGAGGCGGACGGAATGAATATTGATGCTCTTGAAGATGCGATTAAAAATTCTCATAATCCCCGATTTATCTATACAATTCCTAATTTTCAAAACCCATCGGGCGTTACAATGAGCCTTGAAAAGAGAAAAGCGGTTTATGAGCTTGCAAAAAAATACGGCTTGATTATTTTAGAGGACAACCCTTATGGCGATTTGCGAGTTGCGGGCGAAGAAATCCCCTCAATCAAGAGCTTTGACGAAGACGGAATTGTAATTTATGCGGGCTCGTTCTCAAAACTGCTCGCTCCCGGAATTCGCGTGGGCTACATTTGTGCACCTGCACCCATTATTGCAAAAATGACGGTGGGTAAGCAGGCGTCAGATGTTCACACTCCCGTATTTTCACAGATGCTTGTTGACAAATGGATGGAAAACTACAACGTTGACGCTCACATTGAGAAAATCCGAGGAATTTACCGTGAAAAGCTCAATCTAATGTGTGATTTGATTGATAGTGGGCTCGGCGATTTTGTGAAATATGTTCGTCCCGAAGGTGGACTTTTCGTGTGGTGCGAGCTCCCCGAAAATGTTGATATGCTTGAATTTGTAAAAGAATGTATCGCAAATAAGGTTGCAGTTGTGCCCGGCACAGCATTTATGATTAATGATGAGCCAACGAACTGCTTCAGAATGAATTTCTCAACTCCTTCAAACGACAAAATTATTGAGGGTATGAAAATATTAGGTAAAGTGAAGGCTAAATATATTGGATAAGAAAAATTATACACTCACCGATATTTCCGTTATAAAACGGGTTATGGGTGAGCACGGAGTAACATTTTCAAAGGGTTTAGGACAAAACTTTCTTGTTAACCCCACAGTTTGTCCACGAATGGCAGACGCGGTGCGTGAGAGTACCGAGGGTAAAATCGGTGTGCTTGAAATCGGCGCAGGTGTGGGAGTTCTTACAAAAGAACTTCTTGAGCGTGCCGACAAGGTTGTCTGTGTTGAACTCGACACCCGACTTTTTCCTATTCTCAACGACACTCTTGCAGGCTACGACAATCTTACACTTATTAATGAAGACATACTCAAAGCCGATTTGCAGGGCATAATAAAAGAGCATTTTGAGGGTATGGAAGTTTTTGTATGTGCAAATTTGCCTTACTATATCACTTCCCCCGTAATTATGCGACTTCTTGAAGAAAAATTGCCCTTTAATAAGATTATTGTTATGGTTCAAAGAGAAGCGGGTGACCGTCTTTGTGCCAAGGTGGGCACAAGAGAAAGCGGTGCCGTAACCGTTGCGGTTAATTATTACGCGCAGGCAAAAAAACTTTTTGATGTTTCTCGGGGCTCGTTTATGCCCGCTCCTAATGTGGATAGCTGTGTAATTGAGCTTGATTTGACAAAGCGTGGCGATTACAAAGTAACCGATGAAAAGGTATTCTTTAAAATGGTGAAATCTGCCTTTGCACAAAGAAGAAAGACTATTCTCAATTCACTTTCAAGCGGAATGGGAATTGAAAAAGATAAAATTTCAAAGGCGGTTGAATTGGCAAATTTAAGCCCTACCTCCCGTGCCGAAGCACTTACAATGGAGCAATTAGTTGAGCTTTCAAATAGAATTTGTGAGGTTACAAAATGAAATTCAAATACAGAACAAAAGGAACTTGCTCAGGTCAGATTGACCTTGAACTCGAAGACGGAATAATTAAAGATGTAGTGTTCTATGGCGGTTGTAACGGCAATCTTAAAGGCATTTCAATGCTCGTTAAGGGAAAGCCCGCCACAGAGGTTATCGACAGCCTTAAAGGCCTTAAATGCGGATTTAAGCAGACCTCTTGCCCCGACCAGTTAGCCCTCGCTTTAGAGGCGGCACTTAATGAGCAGAACTGAATTTAAATCTGCCTCTAAACTCGCGGTTGAAAAGCTGACTTCACAAGGCTATGAAGCATATTTAATCGGTGGCAGTGTGCGTGATTTCATAATGGGACTTCCCATTGGTGACATTGATATTACCACAAACGCAACGCCACAACAGGTAGAAGAGGTATTTAAGGATTTTCGTGTTATTGAAACGGGCTTAAAGCACGGCACGGTTACGGTGCTCATAGACGGCGAGCCCCTTGAAATAACCACATACAGATGTGAGGGAACTTACTCTGATAACCGGCATCCCGACAGCGTTACTTTTTCAAAGTCTCTGGCGGATGATGTGGTGCGCCGTGATTTCACAATGAACGGTATCGCCTATGACTTCAAAAATGGCTTTTGTGACCTTGTGGGCGGCATTGAGGATATAGACAATAAAACCATACGTTGTATTGGCGATGCAGAAACGAGGTTTCGTGAGGATGCTTTAAGAATTCTTCGTGCACTCCGTTTTTCAGCAGTTTTAGGCTTTGAGATTGAAGAAAACACAAAAAAAGCAATCCACAAATGCAAAGAATTACTTAAAAATATATCTGCCGAGCGAATTCGCGAAGAAACTGTCAAGCTTGTTTGCGGAAAAAACGCATATTCTGTGCTCACCGAATTTGCAGATGTTATATGTGTTTTTATTCCTGAATTTAAGTCCTGTGTTGGCTTTGAGCAGAAAAATCGACATCATATTTATGATGTTTACACTCATATTTTAAAGGCGCTTGAGCAAAGTAAGCCCGATGCTGTAATCCGCCTCGCTCTGCTTTTTCACGATATCGCAAAGCCTAAAGTTGCACATTTTGACGAAGACGGCGAACAGCATTTTTATTCTCACCCCAAAATCAGCGCAGAAATGACCGAACAGATAATGACACGACTTCGTTTTGATAATGAGACGAAAAACAAGGTTGTGACACTTATAAAATTTCACGATTCACCCATTATGCTCAATGATGCAGATAAGCCCGACCGCAAGCGACTTAAAAGAATTATGTCGCAAATCGGCAAAGACTTAATTTTTGACTTAATTGAAATCAAGCGTTGCGATAATTCAGCACAAAACCCGATTTATTATCGCGGTGATGAGTTTTATGCAGAAACTCTTGCTCTAATCAATGAGATTATCGATGAAAATGAGTGTTTTTCGGTTAAAGACCTTAAAATCAACGGTAATGATTTGATTGCTTTGGGATTTAAGGGTAAGCAAATCGGCGAAAAATTAGAACTTTGTCTTGACGCGGTGATTGAGGGGAAAGTTGAGAATGAGCGTGAAAATTTAATATGTTTTATAAAAGATTAACACCTGCTAAATAAATTCTTAGCAGGTGTTTTTTGTCGATATGTTCACTTTGCTCACACGATATTTTTGCTTCGCAAAATCGATATATTACTTTGTGAATTCGATATGATATAAATTCTCATTCGCGTAGCGAATATATCGAAAATTCCGTCAGGAATTTATATCGATGATTAAATGCTTTGCATTTAATCTGCACATCCGCAACCCATTGGGTAGCTGTCTTTCAAGCAACCTTCTTTTGGCGGGAAGAATTCGTCAATGGGGAACTGAATTTTTCTGAATGCGTCGCATGGGTCATCGGTTTCACAACTACATTCTTTCTTGGGTATGCAGAAATCATATGCGGGAATAAGCATCTGCACATCGCGTTCAAGCTGAACGATTGTAAAAATACCAAGCGTAACGGTAACTGCTTTTTCGGGGTCGCGCTCGTAACTTTCAAAATCACCGTCAAAGCAACGGCAAACGCAACGTGGCAATCTTGATGGCTTACAACAGCAATCGTGATGGCAGCAATCTTCAACTCTGCAAAGCTTTGCGTCAAGGCAAATGGGGTCAACGGTCTGCACCTTGGCTCTTGGGTTAGTATTGACCATATCAAGCTGATTGTCAATATCTCCACAAGAGAATTCTGATGAGAATACCTTTACGTTACCCTCTGAGCCGTAGAGAATACATTTTTTAGAGAATGTTGCCAAGCCCTCAACCATTGTTGGCGGATTTGTGTGACCGCAGAAAACATCAAGGCAAACCTTGAAGAAATAGGTAATGTCAACCGAGTAAAAGCCTCTGTTAAAGGGCACTCTTTCAACCTCAATAAATGCATTAAGTACTTCAGCACCTCGACAACGTACATTTGTTGCTCTGTCAATGACACATTGCGCAGAATCAGTAAAATAAACTCTTAAATCCTCAAGGCAATCCTTGTCGGCGCAGGAGTCATAAACTCTGTTAGTGTCAATGCAGACGGCTTCTTTTATTTTTGACGGCATTTTGTCATTACAAAATTTGTTTTCAGACATATAAAAACCTCCCGTAAAAATTATCAACTGACAGTACCATTGTATGACGCAGTGATAATTTTGTTACAGGAGGTTAAATTTTATTATTTTATATCATTTCGTTTATTCTTTGCTTTGCTCGTCGCATTGTTTTTGCAAGGAAAATAGCACTCAAAATGAGCGATACACATTCAGCAATCGGGAATGCGAACCAAACAAGCTCAAGACGACCTGTTTGTGCAAGAAGCCAAGCAACAGGCAAAAGAACTAAAAGCTGACGGCATACAGAAACTATAAGGCTGTGTGTGGGGTTGCCGATTGCCTGACAAACCGAGCCCGCGATAATACAGAAGCCTGCAAGAACAAAATGAATACCGATAATTCGGAGTGCCGGAACACCTATTTTAATCATTTCTTCTGATGCGTTGAAGAATGAAAGAAGCACGTCGGGAACAAGCTCAAACGCTAAAAGTCCTAAAGTCATAATGGACATTGCAATTGCGATTGAAAGAGTAACGGTTTTCTTAATTCGTTTGAGATTTTTGGCACCGTAGTTATAAGCGACAATAGGTACCATACCATTATTAAGTCCAAAGATTGGCATAAATATGAAGCTTTGAAGTTTAAAGTACGCGCCGAAAACAGCCGTTGCGGTTGTTGTGAAAGCAATAAGAATTTTGTTAAGGCAGAATGTCATGACAGAGCCGATTGACTGCATAATAATTGACGGCAGACCGATTTTGTAAATATCCTTAACGATTTTGCTGTCCCAACGAATAAGCTTTGTGCTGATGTGCACTTCGGGATTAAGCTTTACATTGAAAATGATTGCAAGAACTGCTGCAACAATTTGACCTGAAACTGTTGCAATAGCCGCACCGGCTACTTCAAGTCTTGGAAAGCCCAAAAGACCGAAAATAAGAATGGGGTCAAGAATTATGTTGATAATTGCACCCACAAGATGTGTAATCATTGTAAGGAAGGTCCTGCCCGTTGCTTGCAATATTTTCTCAAAGCAGAACTGCCCGAAAATGCCTACTGAAAAAGTGAGGCATATAGTAGCATAGTCTGTGCCGTATTCAACAATTTCTTCAACATCTGTCTGCATCATAAAGAATGGTCGTGAAGCAAACAGACCAACAATGATAAATACCATGCAACTGATTGCGAAAAGGAATATACCTGTATTTGCAACTCTGTTTGCGCGGTCAAATTTTTTCGCACCCAATGCTTGTGAAAGTAATGCGTTCATACCAACAGCAGTACCGCCGCAAACTGCAATCATAAGCTGTTGAAGCGGGAATGCCAATGACACGGCATTGAGAGCATTTTCACTTATCTGTGAAACAAAAATACTGTCAACAATATTGTAGCAAGCCTGCACAATCATTGAAATCATCATTGGTGCTGACATTGTAATAAGCAGTTTTGCTACGGGCATTGTGCCCATTTTATTCTCCTGAGGGGGATTAAACTTTTTCTCTTGTTCCATTTTATACTTCCTTGGTCGCCATCAGACAAAATTAAAGCCGTACCATAATCCGAATAGTACGGCTTTTTTATTTACTTATTTCTTTTTCTTATCGTCGTTATGACCGTAGCCATAGCCGTAACCGTAGCCATAACCATAGCCATATCCGTAACCATAACCTTTTTTGCTTCTCTTTCTCTTGATGAGGCTTGCAGCAGCTTCGCTTTCTGCATTGTTGTAAATACAACCGATAACCTCTGCACTTGTGCTTTCCATATCTTCGATTGTTTTCTTGATACGGCGCTTTGAAGAGAAGTCGTTGCGGATAACCATAATACAACCGTCAGCGTGCTGTGCAATAATAGCAGCGTCAGCAACAAGACCTGCGGGTGGAGTATCAATGATTACATAATCAAACTCGTTCTTTACAGCTTCAATAATATCTGCCATTTCGTCAGAAGCAAGAAGCTCAGCAGATTCGCTGATAGCTTGACTTGTAACAAGCAAGAAGAGATTGAATTTTTCGAAATATTTAATAGAATCACTTAAAGATTTTTCGCCACGGATAACACCTGTAATACCTGCTTCGTTAGTTGCAGAAATGCCAAGCTCTTTATATACAGAAGGCTTACGAAGGTCGGCGTCAATAAGAAGAACTGACTTGCCACTCTTTGCAAGTGCTAAAGCTGTGTTGGTTGCAGTTGTTGTTTTACCTTCGTTTGCGGCGTTACTAGTGAATACAAATGTCTTATAATTCTTACGCTTTGAAACGTTTTCAATCTTTGTACGGATAAGCTTAAAGGACTCAATGAACATAAATCCTGTTTTCTTGTCTGTAATAAGAAGATTTTGCTTCTCGCCTTTTTTGTTGGGATTTTTAATGTGAACAATTGTTCCGAGAATTTTACTGCCGATTTTGTTTGTGATGTCGTCAGCAGTTTTAACAGTATCCTTAAAGAAGATTGCAAAGCAAATTGCAGCAACAACAAGACCTGCACCGGCGATAAAGCCAAATAAGGTATAAAGAATAGTAGAATTATTGACATTTGCTTTTTCAGGTTTAACAGGCTCGTCAATAAGAATAGCACGGGTGTTTCCGTAAGCCTTTTCAGTAATCTGGCTATAATTGTTTGCATAGCTTGTTGCTACTGCATAAGAAACATTCGGGTCAGTACTTGTAATTGAAAGTGAAATAATTGATGTATCTTCAACAAGGCTTGAGCTGAGCATTTTCTGAACATCTGCACCATTGAGTGGTTTGCCGTCAACGGTGTAACCGCTGTTCTGTGCAACAAGCTCCATAAGACTATTGGTTTCGGTCATAATAACTGCATAGTTCTTAGCAAGGCTGATAGCAGCATTGATGTCTGAAGATGAAGCGCCACCGGTAACAGTGTTTTCGCTCTTATTATCAATAACGAAACGCATGGTGCAAGTGTATTTAGGTGTATAGGTTGCTTTTGCCGCGCCAAAGCCTGCGCCTGCACAAATAATAGCTGCGAGTAAGATTATCCACCATTTCTGAAGAACACGCACTGCATATTGCAATACGGTTTGAAAATCAATACCCTCTTCAAGATTAGGGGTTTTAATATTGTATTCCATATCATTAACTCCTGTCACGGTTATTTTACAATTATATAAATACAGTTTATTATAGCAAAGCAAACTGATTTATGCAATCGTTTTTAATAAGTTTTTTCTGTCTTTTTAGTTTTCAACTATTTTTCCGTCAGAAACGGTGATTGTGCGGTTGCATTTTTCAAGTACGGCCTCTCTGTGAGTGATGAAAAGTATGGTTAAATCTTTTCTTTGAGAGAGTTTTTCAAGAAGAGCAGTTTCGCTAAAAGCGTCAAGAGCACTTGTGGCTTCGTCCATAAGAAGAACTTTTCCCTTGCCTAAAAGTGCGCGTGCAATAGCAAGTCGTTGTGCCTGACCTTCTGAAATGCCTGCTCCGTCTTCGCCAAGAACAAAATCCAGACCGTTTTCAAGGTCGTAAGCAAATTCTGCACAGGAATCACTGATTGCTTTTTCAATTTCTTCCTCTGTGGCATCGGGACGAAGCATTGTAATGTTTTCTCTTACAGTTCCGCTGAAAAGCATATTGCCTTGGGGCACAACAGAGTAAAGACTTCGGGCTTCTTTACAGGAAATATTACTGTCGGTAGTTTCAATGTGAATGTCGCCTTCGTTAGCAGTATAAAGTCCGGTAATAAGCTTGAAAATTGTGGATTTTCCGGCTCCTGAAGGACCTTTTATTCCTGCAAAATCACCCTTTTCAATGATGAAAGAGGATTCTTGAATAACTGCATCTTCGCCATAACCAAAAGATATGTCAGTTGCTTTTATTCTTTCAAAAGTTTCATAGTTAATTGCTTGGGCATTACTTGAAAATTCTCTGTCTGTATTGGAAATCTCAATAAGTCGTTGAGCAGACGCAGTCATTGAGAAAAACGAGGGTAATATGTTTGTAATACCCATAATAGGTGACTGAAGCTGATTTACAAGCTGAATAATAGCAACAACTGTACCAAAGGTCATAGTGCCCTCTAAAACTCCGTAAGAGCCGTAAGCCATAGCCGCTAAAAATCCCGCAGCAAAGACGATTGAAAAACCAATGGAAGCAAGAATTGAAAAACTTTTTTTTCTTACTTTTTCGCGGTAGAATTTCTTTTGCTGTCTTACAGAACGGTTGATTACTTTGTCTTCTATTCCGAAAACTTTTATAGCAAAAAGGTTTTCAAGCATTTCCTGCATAAATGAGCGAACTCTGGAATCTCTCTCTTGAACTCTGCGGTGCAGGTTTTTTAGCTTTTTGCGAAGCAAAGCAGCAGTTGCAACTACAAGAATACCACACACTATAAAAATTACGGCAAATCGGCGGTCAAGCATAAAAAGAGCAGCCGCACCTGTGAAAATTCTAACGGCATACCCTGTAAGAGCGGGGACGATATGTACATAAGTGTCACTTACGGTCAGAACATCTGTCGTAAGTCTTGTCATAAGGTCGCCGCTGTGTCGCTCGGCAGAATCTGCGTATGCACCGTTAATTATACTTGAGAAAATACGGGTTTTAAGTGAGATTTCAGCCTTGCCCTGACCTATTGCTTCAATATAAGAGGAGATAATTCTTGAAATTATCTGTGAGGCAATCAAAAGAAAAAGAATTATTACGTTTTTAATTAAAGCCTCTCGATTTTGGCTTTCTGCATTATCCATAACAGTTTTTGAAAGCATAGCAAAAAGAGTTACACACAAAGCGGACCATGCGTTAAGCAAAACGAGTATGCAACTTTCTTTTCTGCGCTTTCCGCAGCTTTTATATATCCACTTTAAAACTGATATATCGTTCATTTTTTGTATGTTTTTCATTCTTCAATAAGATTGTGCTTTCTCATTTTGTCAATAAGCTTTTCAATATCGGTTTTTACAATGTCACGGTCAACGCCGTATTTTTCTGAAATGTTGGCAACAATATCTTCTGTTGAGTGAGTTCCGTCAAGTAAGCTGAAAACATCTGCACCCACATTGTTGAAAGTAATAATACCATTAAAATTAAGTCGTTGTTCACCTGTTGCGATGACAATTTTACTGCCTGCAACATCTTTTAAGATAAATCCGTCTTTAATTTTCATTTGCAATCAACCTTTCTATTTCGTTATAAGCAATTTCTGCTGCTTCTGGGTCTAAGTTACAACCCAAAGAAAAAACAGGAATTTTGCGAAGTATATCGTCAGTATATTCAAGCATTTTTTCTGCAAGAGAACGGTCAGCGGGATTGACGGTTTGCTCAAGGAATTTACCCACCGCAAGAAAAGAGGGCAATTTTTTTACTTCATTAGTCTTATTTCTGTGAAGAAAAACAATAGCTCTTACGGGAACTTTCACATCAAGATTTTCATCGGTTTTTCCCGAAAAAGGAGTTCCGCAGGCATACCAGATACCGTTTTCACAAATCAATGCAGGCTTGTCGTCGTTGATTATGCGTGTGCCTGAAAGATTTTCAAGCCAAAGATGTGTGTGTGTTGATTTTCCTGTTCCGCTACGTGCAGAGAAAAGATAAGCATATCCGTCTTTTTCTACGCAAGAAGAATGTAACATAAGTCCGTTGTGACGCAAAAGTTCATAATAGAAAGCTTCACAAGTCCACATATATTCGTGCTCATCAAAGGAAAGATAGGGCACTTCTTGTTGCTTTTTCTTAATATATTCTTCTTTTATATTAAGTCGGATTACAGCTTCGTCGCTATCGAAATCTGCTTTGTAAGGGGCAGACCGTTCACGAAGAAGATTGCCACGCACGTTATATTCGGTTTTGTGTCCTGCTATAATAAATTTTTCCATAGTAATGATTAAACTCCAAGATATAGTGCAGGGTTAACATTGTTACCGTTCACCTTGACTTCAAAGTGAAGATGAGCACCTGTTACATAGCCCGTTGCACCGATTTTACCTATTGCTTGTCCGCGGGACACTCGTTGTCCTGAACGAACCTTTAATCCGGGCTGCATATGACAATACATTGTTGTAAGTCCGCCGCCGTGATTAATAATTACTGTGTAACCGCCCGAACCGTACCAGCCTGCAAAGGTTACTGTGCCCGATTCTGCAGCAACAACAGTGCAACCACTACTACCGCCGGGACGAACGATGTCAATACCGCCGTGCCAGCCGTCACCGAAGTTGCGGTAACCGTAGCGTGAAGAAATTGAGTAAGCGCCGATTGTGGGCCAACCAAGTCTGCCACCTGTGTAGCTTCCGCCACCGCCACCCGAAGAATAGCTGTGGGTTTTTGTACCTACCTGAATTTTTTCATTAACTGCTTCGCGGATAGTGGTGCGTGAAACCTCTTTTGAAGAAACGCGCACACCGTCAATATATGTCACAAGCTCGGTTACTTCTTCAAGCCCCTTTACACCCTTTGTGACAACCTTCTTGTCGCCCTTGTAAAGACTGCTTGTGTTTACTTTTATTGTGTCATAATCAATTTCTACCTTGCGGGTTTCGGTCTTTGTAACCTGTACTTGAATGAAATTGACTTCGCTTGAAATAAGAATTTTCTGGCCAATCTGAATACTTTCTTTAAGCTTGGGGTTGAGATTGAAAATCTCTGAAGATTTCATATCAAACTTATCGGCAATACCCGAAACAGTGTCGCCTGCCTGAACGGTATAGTAAACTGCTTCGCTCTTTTTAGAGTTAAGTTTTTCGTTCAAATATGAAGCATCTTTTACTGTGCCCTCGTTATCGGGGTAAAGGCCTTGTACATATTCAATATCTTCAACAAAGCTTACAACTGCATTTGCTTCGTCGGTTTCGTGCTCGGCAAGAATATTATCAAGCACGCTCAAAGCGTCAGTTTCGTTTTTAACCGCACAGATAAATGTGTTGTCAACGTAAATTCCGCAAGCGTTAGTGATTTTACTTTCAGAATTTGCTATAAGCTTGTCACAAACTTCAGCGGCGTCGTTGAGTTGGCTTAATTTTACGGGCTTGATTTTAAAATCTGCCTCGCCGATAAGCTCGGTTTCTTCAATGGTATTTGATGGTGCAGAGGATGACGCCGAAAGGTCAAGACGGTCAAAGGCTAACTCCCTTGCTTCTTTGTATTCTGCTTCACTGCGGACATAACCGATAACTTGGTCGTTGTAATTGATTTCAAGGGCAAAGGTTAAATCGCTCCACGCACCGATAACATTAAACAAAAACAGAAGAGACAAAACGGGTAAAGCTATATTGAAGACATATATAAATGCCTTTTTGTATTTGCGGTATGCAACTCTTATGTAATGACTAAGTCTTTTGAAAACACCGATTTTACCCCCTGCGTTTTCAGCAGAAAGCTTGAATGACACTTTTTTCGCATCTGCCACAAGCTCGCGGAACTCGTCCATTATTTCGTGGAAGGTTTTCAAGGCGAATTTGTCCACAACAATTATGATTGTGAAAATAAGTGTTCCGATTGCCTTTACGGGCTTAAGCAACAGACTTAAAAGCCAGCGCAAGAAACGTTTTCCGTAGCGAATGGTCTGTATTCCAAGATAATATATTTGGTTGTAAATGATTTCTGACATAATTCATTCCTCATTTGAACGCATATATATCAGTATTATATCACACATAAACATAAAAGGCAAGAGCAGGGTTTTCTGCCGCGAATGTTAAAAAATGTCTGAGATAATTTGTCACCTTTTGCTTTACTTGTGCGTCTATGTTACAGATAAGCGAAAACGGTGGTGTGGTTATGGTATTCAGTAGCTTACAGTTTATTTTTATATTTTTACCTATCTTTTTTGCGGGATATTATATTGTCCCGCTTCGTATGAAAAGTGTGGTTTTACTAATTGGCAGTTTGTGTTTTTATTTTGTTGGAACACTTCATAATCCTGAACATTTTATTGTTTTTCTATTGAGTATTCTTACGGATTTTACGGTTGGCTTGTTAATTGAAAAACACCAAAAATACAAAAAGCCTTTGCTTGCACTGGGTGTTATTTTTCATTTGATTTGTCTTGTGACTTTTAAATACACAAATTTTATTGTTGGTGAGCTTAACAGCTATATTCCTGACCTTGAAATTGCGTTCAGCGTAGTTTTGCCGATTGGTATTTCCTTTTATACTTTCCAGGGAATTTCATATATTGTTGATATTTACCGCGGAAAGTTTCCTGCTGAAAAAAGCTTGCTTCACTTTGCGGTTTATATTTCTATGTTTGAGCAGTTAATTGCAGGCCCCATTGTTACATACGGTCAGGTTAAAAATGAGCTTCATCGACCAAGTCTTAGCGGTAAAGAGGCTATAAAAGGCCTCGGCACATTCATTTTCGGTTTGGGGTTAAAGGTCTTGCTCGCAAATCCTGTGGGTAAGCTGTGGACAGATGTTCAGAATATCGGCTTTGAAAGTATTTCAACTCCTCTTGCTTGGATGTCAATTATTGCTTTTTCGCTACAGATTTATTTTGACTTTTTCGGCTATTCATTAATGGCAATTGGGCTTGGAAAAATGCTGGGCTTTAATTTGCCGAAAAACTTTGATTTTCCATACCTCAGCCGTTCAATGACAGAGTTCTGGAGAAGATGGCATATGACATTGGGCTCTTGGTTCAGGGAGTATGTTTATATTTCGCTGGGCGGAAATCGTGATGGTAAGCTCGCGACCGTAAGAAATCTTATGCTTGTTTGGTTGTTGACAGGAATCTGGCACGGTGCAGGATATAATTTTATACTTTGGGGAATGACTCTTTTTATAATTATTATTATAGAAAAATTTGTAATCGGAAGATTTCTCAATAAAGTTCCTGTAATAAGTCATCTGTATATGCTTTTACTGATTCCTCTGACATGGGCTATATTCGCAATTGATGATATAAATCAGCTTGGCATTTTCTTTTCAAGGCTGTTCCCGATTTCAGATGGTGTAGTCTGGTCGGTATTCCGTTACGATTATCTGAAATACCTTAAACTTTACTGGCCATTCTTTGTTGTGGGAATACTTTTTTCAACACACTTACCCTTCAAGCTTTTAAAACGGATTAAAAAGCCCGTTATATTATGGCTTTTGTTGGGCGCGGTGTTTGTTACCAGTGTTTACTGTATGTATCGCGGGTATGATGACCCGTTCCTTTATTTTAGATTTTAGTGAGGTTCAAAAAATGAAAAAAACAAATACAATAACTCTTGTTTCCTTTGTAGCTTTAATTGCAATTGTGGCTTTGTTTATACTTTTTTGGGATACACCTGCTAAAGATACTGAAACTCAAAGCACATCTGAAAATACCATAAGCAGTACGCAGGTTCCTGTATCAACGGAAAATGCATCTGAAGCATCAACTGAAAAACAGCTTTCATATGATGAACAGTATGCAGATATGAGCAACGCTCTTTTTATTGGTGATTCAAGAACGGTTGGGCTTTCGGAATATTCACAAATAGACGGTGCAGACTTCTTTGCAAATGTGGGAATGAGTGTCTATAACATTCATGATAAAACTGTTTCCGTTCCTACAGTGGGCAAGGTGACCTTGACACAGTTGCTCAAAAACAAGAAATATGATAAAATATATGTTATGTTAGGCATAAATGAAATCGGTTATAATTTTGATAAAACCGTTTCAAAATATGGCGACCTTATTGCTTTTATAAAATCCAATCAGCCGGATGCATATATTTTTATTCAGGCAAATCTTTTTGTTACAAAAAGCCGTTCAGATAAAGATAAGGTGGTGAATAACCCTGCGATTGATAAATTCAACAGGGAAATTTCACTTCTTGCTAACGGTGAAAATATCTTTTATCTTGATGCTAATGAGCTTTTTGGTGACGGTAACGGCAATCTATCACCTGATAAAAGCGGCGATGATGCACACCTATATGCAAAACATTATGCTGAATGGGGAAAATGGATAAGTGGAAAAACTGCTCAACTTCTCGGGGAGGTTTGATTTTGATAGAAAAGGATGAATTTTGCGAATGCATAAGGCAAAATGAAAATGCTATGTATTCGCTGGCATATTCAATTGTGCGAAATGATGCTGATGCCGCTGAGGTATTAAGTGAATCGGTTTACCGTGCATATAAAAATCTTGAAAGCATTAAAAATCCCAAGGCATTTAAAACATGGATACTGCGTATTGTTCATAATACGGCGGTAGAGCTTATCCGCAGAAACTCAAAAACAGTTCTGACATATGAAATCCCGCCGACTCCGGATAACGAATGTTTTGAATCAAGTTTTGACCTTCGCAATGCAGTTGAGAGTTTAAAACAACCATACAGAACCGTTGTTATACTCTTTTACTACGAAAATCTTTCAATATCAAAAATAGCACAAATTACAGATAGTAATTCAGTGACCGTAAAGAAGCAATTATCCCGAGCGAGAAATATGCTGAAAGAAAGTTTAAAGGAGGATTTTAACTAATGAAAGATTTCGATAAAATTCTGCGTAAAAAAGCAGTTCAGGAAAAAGCAGAAATTCCTGAATCTGTGAAAAACAGTATAGAAAAAGCTTTGAGCAATCTTCCCGAAAAAGAGAAAAAAATATATCATATGCGACCTTTTGCTCGTGTCCTTATGACTGCGGCGTGTTTCATATTTATCACCATTTTCCTCTTGCCAAATATAAGTGTAACATATGCTGAGACTATGGAAAAGGTGCCTGTTATCAATGAAATTGTAAAGGTTGTTACTATTCGCAACTATATTTATTCCGACGACCGTCATGAGCTTAATGTAAAAGTTCCTGAAATTGAAGGCGGTGAAAGTCCGGCGGCTGATTATATTAATAAAGATATAACCGAGCTTACAAATACACTTGTGAGTCAGTTCTATAAGGACCTTGAAATCACAGGTAATAACAGCTATGGCTCAATTCATATGGACTATGAAATCATAACAAATACTGAAAAGTGGTTCACATTAAAAATCTCGGTTAGTGAGACTGCAGCAAGCAGTAATAACTATTATGAGTTTTATCATATTGATAAGCAGAATGGCAAAATTGTGAACCTTGGTGACCTATACAGAAGAGAAGATGCAGGCGAAATTATTACTGCTGAAATAAAAAGACAAATGGTAGAAATAATGGCTGCAGATGAGAATAAATCCTATTGGATAGAAGAAAGCGATATCGGCGAAGATTTTGCATCGGTTGGCTATGAGCATAATTTCTATTGGAACGAAAATGGTGATCTTGTAATTGTTTTTGATAAATACGAGGTTGCTCCCGGCTCAATGGGAACACCTGAGTTCGTAATAGATAAGGAAATACTTAAAGATATTATAAAGAGTGAATATCTGAATTGAAAAAGAGCCTTGAGGATAGTAGTTCTCAAGGCTCTTTTTTGAGATTCTTCACATTATTCAGAATGACACTTACCTGTAAGATAATTAAAAAATATCAAATATACAGTTTACTTTTCTTGCTAATTGTTGTATAATTACTATAATTGTATAATTATGTGCATTTATATTTTTTAAATGAGGCGATGTAAATGAAAAAGGGTACAAAAAAGTTTTTAGGTTTCGCTATTCCCACAACATTGTTGGCTTTAGGTGCAAGAAAGGCTTACACTGATATTCGCTATGGTGCAAAGGTGGCGAAAGACACAATCAAATTTTCAGAGGCTGCAGAGGGTAATACAGAGGGTGTTCACCTTACTGCTCACAGAGGACTTTCTTCAGTAGCGCCGGAAAATTCACTTGAAGCATTTAAGCAGGCGGCAAAATACAACTACTATGCTCTTGAATGTGATGTTCATTGCACAACCGACGGCAAGTGGGTAATTATTCACGACCATATGCTTCAGTCAATGGCAAAGGAAAAGGGCGACGTTAAAAAGATGTCCTTTGCTGATACACTTTCAAAAATCAAATATACAAACGGTGCAAATATTAAAGATTATCCCGACGCAGGCATTATTCTTGTTGAAGAATTCATTGAAATCTGCAAAGAGGCAAACATCAGAC
>CALFTO010000109.1 GCA_937916195.1 uncultured Clostridia bacterium | reverse complement strand
TTTATCTACCATTAGGTGCTTTTTTGTACTGTCCGCACAATTTGGGGCAGTTCATAAACTGCCCGCCATTTTATGTATTTATTCCGTTTTTTCACTATTCTTCTCTTTTAATAGCTGTTTTTCAATCATATCTGTTAACTTGTCAATAGATTTCTTTTGTTCGTTAATTTTGCTTCTCATCACCTCTGCCATTATTCCGAAAGCCAATATTGTAATACCGATAATGATTTGAGCTACCAACTCATTACCAATGCCAAACAAAACATAAGCTATTGAAAGTAAAATAAACACCCAGCCTGCCATATAAAATTCCTCCGTATAACAAAACATGTATTCTAACAAAATGAGTATAGCATATAAAATGGAAAATGCAAAGTGCAAAGTGCAAAATTATTAAAATAAAAAGCAGGCAGATTAAACTGCCCGCCATGCAAATTTATTTTTCGGGAATGAACATATCCTTTTTCACGCCACATTCGGGGCAGAAAAAGCAGTCGGGCAGCTCGTCAAACTGCGTTCCCGGAGTTATATCCATTTTAGGATTGCCGTCGTCTTCATCATACATCCAACCGCAAACCCCACAAACATAAACCATAAAAATCCCTCACTTTTTAGTAGTTTATGCTACCAATATATTATTATACATTTTGCACTTTGCGTTTTGCACCTTACACTTAAAACTCAAGCTCTGCGGTAATCATAAAATGGTCTGAAACATATGAATTATCCCATTTTCCATTGTGTACTGCATAATCTTTTACAGTAAAATTATTATCTGCAAAAATAAAATCAATAGGTGCATCGTGCTGAATTTCACCCCATCCGTGATAAGTTGCAGTTGCTTTGCCGTTTTCTGCTGTATCACACGCACTTACAAATCCGTTTTGAAGTAATGTCTGCACCGCAAGTCCGTCGGGATATTGGTTGAAATCCCCTGTTACTACAACAGACAAATTTTCATATTTGGATTTCAACTCTCCTGCTTTTTCAGATATGAGATTTCCTCCTAAATTCTGCGCCTCTGTGCTTACATGGTCAAGGTGTGTGTTTAGATGTGCAACCATAGTGCCTGTATTTTTATTTTTAAGCACAACATATGAGCAAATTCGGTAACAAGCCGCGTCCTCAAATTTTGACTCTGTTTCGGGAGTAAGCGAAATCCAGAAAGTGTCACTTTCTATCAACTCAAACTTATCTTTCAGATAAAGAATTCCGCTCATTTCAGAGGTTTTTTCTTCGGAATCCCCGCCACGCTTTACGCCATAATAAGCATATTGGGGCAAAAGTGTCTCCATCTTTTCAGCCCAAAAGCTATTTAGCTCTTGCACACCTAAAACATCGGGCAGAGTAGCATTAATTTGCTGTGCAAAAAGATGTGCACGTCGGGTTGTGTATGTACCCTCAATAAGATTTCCCCAAGGGGAAGCCGTATTATAGCTTGCCACAAGCAAAGTGTCATTATTGCTTATTCTTTCATCGGCTGATTTTACTTCAACCGCAGGTTTCATAGGATAAACACCAAAAAACACACCCGTTGCAATACCAAGTGCCGAAACCAATGCAACTGAAGTAAAGACAATCGCTTTAATCTTTTTTGTCATAAAAAACACCGCCTAATTAGGTATGTATTTACTTTATCACAATTATTTTTATCAGTCAATTGTTGTAAAATCAAAATTTATGTGCTAATATAGTATTTGTATAATTTTGAGTATTTTTAAAAAGGTGAATAATTCAATGAAAATTGTAATTGTTGGTGACGGCAAGGTGGGTGCTACACTTGTTGAGCATCTTTCAAATGAAGGTCACGATATTGTTGTTATTGACCGCAACCCTAAGGTTATTGAACAGATGGTAAATTCCTTTGACGTTATGGGCATTTGCGGAAACGGTGCAAGCTATGAGCTGCAGGTTGAAGCAGGTGTTGGTGACTCTGACCTTTTCATTGCAGCCACATCGTCGGACGAGCTTAACATTCTTTCTTGTCTTATGGCGAAAAAGGCGGGCTCAAAGCACACCATAGCAAGAGTGCGAAACCCTGAATATTTAAAGCAAATTCCGTTCTTTAAGGACGAATTGGGCTTAAGTATGGTTGTTAACCCCGAATTTGACGCGGCAAACGAAATTGCAAAGGTGCTTCGTTTCCCCAACGCTATAAATATTGAAACCTTTTACCGCGGTCTTGTTGACCTTGTTGAGCTCAAAATTGATGCAGGAAACCCTCTTTGTGATTTGCCCCTTACTGATATTTTCAGCACGTTTAACACAAGAATTCTTGTTTGTGCCGTTCAGCGCAAAAACGAAGTTATTATCCCCCGCGGTGATTTTGTACTTAAAGCAGGCGACAAAATTCACATTACTGCTCCCCGCGGTGTGCTTGTAAGCTTTATGAAAAAATTGAAGATTTACAAGCATCGCACAAAGGATATTATGATTATCGGTGGCGGCAAAATGGGTTATTATCTTGCTCGCCAGCTTTGCAGCACAGGCGGATACAATGTAAAAATCATTGAAAATGATATGGACCGTTGCGAAAAGCTTTGTGAGTTACTGCCCGAAGCAAACATCATTCACGGTGACGGTACTGACCGTGCAGTTTTGCTTGAGCAAGGTCTTGACGGACAGGACGCATTTGTAGCGCTTACTACCATTGATGAAGAAAACATTATCTCTGCAATGTATGCGTCATCTCTCGGCATCAGCAAAACTGTTGCAAAGGTTAACCGCGTGTCTTATCAGGTGCTCGAAAGTATTGGTATGGACAGTGCATTCTCATCAAAGGCTATCGCCGCAAACAGAATTATTGCATATGTTCGTGCACTTGAAAATTCAGGCGAGGAATCAAGTGTTCAAACACTTTACAAGCTTGTCGGCGGTCAGGTTGAAGCACTTGAGTTCAAAATAAATGCAGATTTCTGGGGCGTTGGTGTTCCCCTTAAAGATTTAAAGATAAAGAGTGAATCACTTATTGCCTGCATAATCAGAAATCACAAAGTTATATTCCCCGGCGGTAATGACAGTATTGAATTAGGCGACCGAATTGTTCTTGTTACAAAAAGTGACCACATCAGCAGTATCAATGAAATTTTTGAGTAAGGCGAAAATAAATGAATTATAAAATGGTTTTTAAAACCGTAGGCAGACTTTTGTGGGCAGAAGCCGCATTTCTCTGCTTACCGTTATTGATTTCTTTATACTATAAAGAAAATCTTTTTCATATTTATTTAATAGTAATCGGGCTTTTGCTGGGTTCGGGTGCACTTATGAACCTGCCCAAGCCTGAAAAACGCTCAATCTATGCCCGTGAAGGCTTTGCGATTGTTTCACTTTCGTGGATAATTCTGTCATTCTTCGGTGCATTGCCCTTTGTGTTTTCAGGTGCAATTCCGTCTTTTGTCGATGCTTTATTTGAAACTGTTTCGGGCTTCACCACCACAGGCTCCTCCATTCTTACAGATATTGAGTCCCTGCCACAAAGCATGCTCTTTTGGCGCGCTTTCACCCATTGGATTGGCGGTATGGGAATTATTGTTTTTGTGCTTGCATTTTTACCGCAAAAGGATATGCAGTCTATGCACATTATGCGTGCAGAAGTTCCCGGCCCCAGTGTTGGTAAATTAGTTTCCAAAACAATGGTGACTGCCCGTATACTCTATCTGATATACGCATTTATGACAATAGCTGAAGTGGTGGCTCTTCTTTTGTGCGACTTGCCACTTTTTGATAGTGTAACAACTGCATTTTCAACAGCCGGCACAGGCGGATTTTCAGTTAAAAACGCAAGCATTGCCGCATACAATAATTTAGGCGCAGAAATTGTTATTTCTGTCTTTATGCTTTTATTTGGTGTAAACTTTAACCTTTTTTATCTCTTCATCATTAAACAATTCAAGCGTGTTTTCAAAAGTGAAGAGCTATGGGTTTATCTTGGAATTGTTGCAGTAAGTATTGGAATTATCGCAGTTGATATTATGCCTCTCGTTGATTCATTTGGAGAAGCTCTTCGTCAGTCAGGCTTCCAGGTAGCATCAATTATAACTACAACAGGCTTTGTAACTGCCGACTTTAACACTTGGCCCGCCCTTTCACAATTTGTAATTATTCTGCTTATGTTTGTGGGTGCCTGTGCAGGTTCAACAGGTGGCGGACTTAAAGTGGGCAGAGTGATTATCCTTATAAAATCGGGTATTCGTGAGCTTCAGCGCGCAATCAATCCTCGCAAAGTTAAGGCAATAAGGCTTGATGGTCAAGTTCTCGAAAAAAGCACTTCAAATGCCGCTTGCGTGTACTTTCTTATTTATATGCTTTTGATTTCGGTGTCAATTTTCATTGTTTCGTTTAACGGCTTTGATATTACCACCACAGTAACCTCTGTACTTACCTGCATTAACAATGTAGGACCAGGTCTTGCCGGGGTAGGACCTGTCGAAAACTTCTCAAACTTCTCAGTCATTTCGAAGTTTATTCTGATGGCAGATATGCTAATAGGCCGTCTTGAAATATTCCCGATGATTATTTTGTTCTTACCTAACACATGGAAGAAGAGTGCTTAAATGTTACCAAAAAGAGTTTATGCTAAAGTAAATCTTGACAACATACAAAAGAATATTGAAAAGCTTAAGGCCAGACTTCCCAAAGACACCGAGATTATGGGAATTGTTAAAGCTAACGCTTACGGTCACGGCTCAATCACCGTTACGAAATTCCTTGAAGAAATTGGAATTTCCCGTTTTGGTGTTGCATCGGTTGACGAAGCACTTGAGCTTAAATACAACGGTGTTTGTGGCTCAATTCTTGTACTTGGCGAGCTTTTCAAAGAAAATGCCCTTCGTGCAATTGCAAACGGTGTGGAATGTACGGTTGCAAACCTTGAAACTGCTAAAAATCTTTCTGCTGTTGCAGTAAATAGTGGCAAAACCGCAAAAATCCACATAAAAATTGATACGGGAATGGGCAGAATTGGTTTTCAAACAACCGCAGAAAGCCTTGAAGAAATCAAAATGATTTTCTCACTCCCCGGCATTGAAGTTGTGGCTATGTTTACCCATTTTGCTTGTGCTGACTGTGCAGACAAAACATCAGCCGAAACACAGAAAAGCAATTTCCTTGATTTTACCGATAAGCTTCAAGCAGACGGCTATAAGTTCAAGCGCCATATGTACAACAGCGCGGCGTCAATGGAAATGAACGGATATTCAGGCGAGATTGTCCGTTGCGGAATTATGATGTACGGTCTTTATCCCTCTGACGAAATGAATAAGAATTTCGGTCTGTTACCCGCGATGGAGTTAAAGAGCAGTATTTCATTTATAAAGAATGTGGGCAAGGATTTCACCGTAAGCTACGGCTCGACCTTTGTCTCAGATAAAGATATGAAAATCGCCACCGTTCCCGTTGGGTATGCTGACGGATACCCAAGATATTTGTCAAACAAGGGTGAAGTGATTGTAAACGGTGTGCGTTGTAAAATCATCGGAAAAATCTGTATGGACCAGTTTATGATTGATGTGTCAGCCGTGCCCGATGCAAAGGTTGGCGATGAAGTTACGCTTATAGGTGTTGACGGCAACGAAATCATCACTGTTGAAGATTTGTCAGACCCCGAATACCGTTTCAATTATGAATTCTGTTGTCTGATTAATAAACGAGTTCCGAGAATTTATGTTAGAAACGGCAAAATATTATAATGCTAAAAAACTGCGATGAGTTTAACTCACCGCAGTTTTTTATTATTTAAGTTTCTTGAGTTTGTTAGTATCTGCAACAATAATCAGCTTCATATCTGCAGTCAAGGGCATTTCGGGATTCACATCAATTGAAACCTCGTCTTTTCTCTTGATTGCCACAACATTCATTGCGTATTTTTTTCTCAAGTTCAAATCTATAAGATTTTTTCCAACCCAATCGGGTTTCACATCATATTCCACCATTGAGATGTTTTCTGACAAATCAATAATGTCTACAAAACCTGAGCTTAAAAGATTTTTCGCAAGTCTTATACCTGATTCTTTTTCGGGAATTACAACCTTATCAGCACCCACGCGACTTAAAATCTTTTGATGCATTTCATTGGCACATTTTACAATAACTGTTGGCACACCCACCTCTTTGCAGAGAGTAGTCGCCATAACGCTCGCCTCAAGTCTTGAAGCCATTGCAATAATTACTATGTCCATATTTGAAATACCAAGCTGTTCAATAACATCGCTGTCTGTTACATCGGCACATTTGCATATGGGTAATTCGTGCACCATATCATTAACTATATTTTCGTCAGTATCAACTGCCAAAACCTCGGCGCCGTGAGAAACGAGCTCTTTTGCCACAGAAAGACCATATCTGCCCAAGCCAAAAACCGCATAATTTTTATTTATTGCCATAATCAAAACTCCTTAACCCACACTGATATCCTCTGTGGGATTTTTTATTATATTGGGACTTTCTTTCTTGATTTTAAATGCAATCGCCAATGAAATAGGGCCTACTCTGCCAAGATACATTGTGACAATAATTACGAGCTTGCCCCAAGTATTCAGCATAGGTGTCAGATTTCTTGTGAGACCTACCGTTGCCGTAGCACTGACAGTTTCATAAATAACATCAAGTGCCGAGGCGTCAGTAACCGCTGAAAGCAAAACGGTTGATGTAAACATTATAATAAACGACATACAAATTACTGCTGCCGCCTTACTCACCGCATAAGATGGTATTGTTCTGTTAAACAATGAAACTTCTCTTTTGTTTCGTATTGTACAAGCAGCAGAAGCCATAATCACCGCGAAGGTGACGGTCTTAATGCCACCTGCTGTACCCACAGGAGAACCTCCTATGAACATAAGCAACAATGACACTATGGAAGTTGCATTCGTCAAATCCTGTTGCGGTATTGTGGCAAAGCCTGCAGTTCTTGTTGTCACCGATTGGAAAAACGATGCCTGAATTTTTTCAAATAAAGAATACTCTCTCATTGTTGCAGGGTTGTTATATTCAAAGATGAAAAATGTAATCGCTCCTGCAAAAATCAATACGCCCGTTGTCCAAAGTGCGATTTTACTGTGTAAGGTAAGATTTCGCAACGACTTTATACTGAGTTTTTTTGAATTTCTTATAACTCTCGCAAAATCCCACCAAACAATATAACCAATACCGCCAAGAACAATCAACACACAGGTCACGGCGTTTATAATGGGATTTGTTGCATAATCACAAAGGCTGTTTTCTGAAATAATATCAATTCCCGCATTACAAAAGGCAGAAACTGAAGTGAAAACTGAAATCCATATACCCTTTATGCCAAATTGTTTTACAAAAACCGTCATATAAAGCAATGCACCGATACCCTCAACAATAAAGGTACCAATAATCACTTTTTTCACGAACTTTATAAGTCCAGACAGGGTATTAAGATTGAATGCGTCCTGAATGAGAATTCTGTCACCCAGACCCATTTTTTTGTTCAATGCAATCATAACGCCCGACGCAATAGTGATTACACCCAACCCACCAATCTGAATAAGTAAAAGAATTACAATCTGACCGAATACACTCCAAGTTGAAACCGTTGGCAATGTCACAAGACCTGTAACACAGGTAGCAGTTGTGGCAGTAAACAACGCATCTATATATGGAATTGCCTTACCATTAGCAGAGCTTATGGGTAAAGCGAGCAATATGCTTCCGACAAGTATGGTTACAAGAAAACTGAGCATTATAACCTGTACCGTAGAAAGAGCAAAACGCTTTTTCTTCATATCTATACCTCATTGAATTTATGCTTGTTTCAGTATAACACAAAAATTCTTGTGTAGCAATAAAAAAATAACGGGAGAAAAATCTCCCGTTATACAATGAAAATTACATTTGAAAAATTCCGTATGTAAGTCCCGACATAATAAAGCCTGCTATGAGCACGCCAAGTGCAATTATAGGAAGTGCACGCTTAAAGCGGATATCAAGAAGTGCCGCCATAAGTGCACCTGTCCAACCGCCTGTGCCGGGCAATGGGATTGCAACGAAAAGAAGAAGTCCCCAAGATTTGTAACGCAAAACCTTATCTTTATTCTTTGCGGTTTTTGCCTCAAGCTTTTCGATAAGCTTTGCAAAGAATTTGAAACGACGTAAAAAGTCGAAAATCTTTCTGATGAAAAGAATAATGAAAGGGATTGGCAACATATTGCCGATATAACAAATCAAAAACGCTTTAATAAAAGGAATTTCCATAAGTCGAGCAGCAATCATACCACCACGACACTCAAGAACGGGCAAAAGGGAAATTACAAACGCTACTAATTCCTCTGGGATTTTATCCTGCAAAAAGCCCATTATTGCGTCAACAATCTGTTCAACCATTGGTTGCTACCCCCATTTTTTCAAGATGCTCGTTTGCCTTTCTCAACAAAGTCTTATCGTTTGGAAATTTAAGCGAATTCATAGCCTTGTCAAATTTCAGCCAGAGATATTCTTCAATCTCTTCACGCTGAATTATTGTGCTTGTATCTTCGGTAGTTGCCAAGAATATAATAACCTTTTTCTCAATTCGCCCTTGAATTGAATATTCAGATTTGTATCTGAAATCAGGAATAAAACGAATGTGTATTCCCGCCTCTTCAAGCACCTCGCGGTAGGCAGTTTCTTTTTCGTTTTCACCACGTTCCATATGACCTTTGGGAAAGCCCCAATTTGCACTTCTTTTGTTTTTAATAAGAAGATAACGCAACTCGCCGTTGATTATGCGGTAAACAATCGCACCGCAAGAGGCTTCGTAAAGGCACGAAAGCTCATATTCGCCTTTTTTCTCTGCAAATTCAATTGCATCTTCAATCTGATGAACGATATAGCGTTTGCTTTTAGGGGCTACCACCAAGTAAATACCGCCCATATTTTTTCTTTTGATTATTGCGATTACACGACCCTCAAAAATGCGAACTCTGTGTGTAACGCCCATAACATAAGCACCCTTGACAGGAGAATAAGGCTCAAGCCCACTCTCAACCGTACCAAAATTCAGTTCATAGGTGAAATTCTTCTCACTGTCAACGGAGTGCATCGGGTCTGTTATTCTGACCCGTACATATTTACCTAACATATGTATCGACTCCCGAAAAATTGAATTCATAAAGGTTCACTTTATAAATTCGTCTCAAACTGTCTATCATTATACATATTTTTTATTTAAGTTTCAAGTGCTATAATATTTATTCTTTAATTTTCTTTTAACAATGCAATTTTTTCACATAAAATTATTGAGATTTTTATGCTTATGTTGTAGAATAATTAATGTAAAATGACTTAAAAGGAGTGTACAAATTGGCTGACAACCGTTTCAAAAATTTAAACGACGATTTTGAAGATATTTTCAGCAATTCGTCACAGGATAACCAATACGAAGACATTTACAGCAACTCTGCTGACCAATATAAATACGAAGATATTTCATCTTTTTCTGACAGTACAGAGAAAAAAACCTCACCCAAGGCTTATGAGGACTATTTTAACGACGATTTCACCGTTAAATACAACAGCGCGGTGCAAAACCGTCGCCGTCAGGAAATCTCTTATGACGATGTGAGCGAGGTTTATGAAAATATTTCCTCAGAAAATGAGCCTAAGAAGAAAAAGAAGAAAAGACACCCCGTAAGAAACACATTTATAATTCTTCTTTGCCTTGTGCTTGTTGGTGTTTCTTGTGTGGGCTTTTACGGCTACCAGACTGTTGAAAAAATTCTCTCTTCTTTCAATACGGACGAGCCGTTGGTTGAAAATCAGTATATTGACGCCTCAGAGCTTTACAGCGACCCAAATCAGACAAATATTTTGCTTATCGGTATTGATGCGAGAAAGGCTGACGATGATTCACGCTCTGACACAATGATGCTTGTGACAATTGACAACACTAACGGTCAGATTAAGCTCACATCATTTTTGCGCGATTCTTATGTTGAGATTGCGGGTAAAAACTGGAATGAAAAGCTTAATGCGGCATATTTCCGCGGTGGCGTACAAATGCTCGTTGACACTCTTGAACTCAACTTTAAGGTGGATATCCCCTACTATATGCTTGTTAACTTCGAAATTTTCACAACAATTGTTGACGAATTGGGTGGTATCACTGTTGATGTAACAGAGCGTGAAAGCGAATATGTCAAGACATCTAAAAAGCCAAATATCCCCGTTGAAATTCCCGCAGGTGAAGATGTGCTTTTAAATGGTGAGCAAGCACTTTGGTACGCAAGAATACGCAAGCTTGACTCTGACTTTATGCGAACAAAACGTCAGCGCAAGGTTATTACTGCAATGGTTGAAAAGGCCCTCCAGACAGAATTGGGCGAGCTCGTTACACTCGCAGAAACAGTAGCCCCCTTGGTTAAGACAAATCTCACATCTGACGAAATTCTTGATTTAGGTATGGGTGCACTTAAAGACAAGGCATTTGCTTATGACATTGTTCAACATCAAGTGCCCGCAGACGGAACTTGGTCAAGCCGTAACATTTCAAATGTAGGCTCAAGTCTTGTAATGGATATGGACGAAAATATAGAGCTTCTTCACTCTTTCCTCTCTGAAAAGCAAGAGGTTGAAAAGAAAGAAGAGCCAAGCAAATCCGCTGAATAATCGCTATAATACCCTCTGTGGAGGTAATATATTATGAAAAAGGCAAAAATGTCACTTGTATCTGAATTTACAAGTGCAAAAATCGACAAAAGAATTTACGGCTCATTCATCGAGCATCTCGGACGCGCAGTTTACGGCGGAATTTATGAGCCCGACCACCCCCTCGCTGACGAGGACGGCTTCAGAACTGACGTAATTGAAGAAATTAAAAAGCTCAACGTGCCAATAGTTCGTTATCCGGGCGGAAACTTTGTTTCGGGCTATAATTGGGAAGACGGTGTTGGTCCCATTGAACTTCGTCCTAAGAAGCTTGAACTTGCGTGGGGCGTTACAGAGCCCAACCTTTTCGGCACAAACGAATTTGTAAAATGGTGCAGAAAAGCAAACTCTGAGCCTATGATGGCTGTAAACCTTGGACTTCGCGGACCAGAAGAAGCAAGAAATCTTGTTGAATACTGCAACCACAAAAGTGGTAGCTACTGGAGTGATTTGCGCCGTTCACACGGATATGAAGAACCTCACAATATCAAGCTTTGGTGCTTGGGCAACGAAATGGACGGTGACTGGCAAATCGGTCACAAAACAGCGGTTGAATACGGCAGAGTTGCAAGCGAATCCGCAAAGGTTATGAAATGGACTGATAATTCAATTGAGACCGTTCTCTGCGGAAGCGCAAGCCGTGATATGCACACATTTGGTGAGTGGGAAGCAACTACTCTCGACTTGGCTTACGACAAGGTTGACTACCTTTCACTTCATATTTACTTTGACAACCGTGCAAACGATACACCCTCATTCCTTGCAAAGAATATGATTATGGATGAGTTTATCAGCACCGTTGTTTGTATTTGCGACTACATAAAGGGCAAAAAGCGTTCAAAACACACAGTTAATCTCTCATTTGACGAGTGGAATGTGTGGTATCATTCAAATGGTGTCCACGTTGACAAATGGAGCACCGCGCCCCATCAGCTTGAAGATATTTACAACTTTGAAGATGCATTGCTTGTTGCTCTTATGCTTATGACACTTTTAAAGCACGCAGACAGAGTTAAAATTGCCTGCCTTGCACAGCTTGTAAATGTAATTGCACCCATTATGACAGAAAATGGCGGCAAGTGTTGGGAGCAGACAATATTCTACCCCTTTATGCACCTTTCTAACTTCGGCAGAGGCTACACTCTTCTTTCAAATGTTGAAAGCCCAAAGCACGACACAAAGCAGTTTACTGATGTTCCTGACATTGAAGCACTTGCAACAATGAGTGAAGATAAAGAAAATCTTACAATCTTTGCAGTTAACAGAAACCTCGACGAAGATGTTCTTTTTGATGTTTCGTTACTTGATTTTGAGAACTTTGAAGTGCTCGAGCATATTGAAATGAGCGGTTTTGACCCCAAGGAAGAAAACAACGTAACTTCCGGCAAGGTTAAGCCCTTTAATGCTGAAAAGCCCGCGCTTGACGGCAAAACACTCACAGCAAAGCTTAAGCCTCTCTCTTGGAATGTAATTAGACTTGCAAAAAGGAAATAATTGTAGTATAATAATTTAGATTTATTATTGTGTCTTAAAGAGAGAGTGATTTTATGGCAGCAAAATGTCCCGAATGCGGACACGAACTCAAAATCTGGAACGTAAAAGCAGAGTGTCCCTCTTGCGGAACAAATATCCCCAATCACCAATGGGAAGAAAGACTTGAAAACGATGCTGATTTTGCAGAGCACGCCTTTGCAAAGCTTCATTACAAAACTGCAAACTTCAAAAGTGCGGTTGCCGGCTCAAAGCTTCGTCTTGTTCGTCTTGTTCTTACATTCGCACCGCTTATTGCATTGGTGCTTCCCCTTTACAACTTCAAGCTCACACTCCCATTTTATAGCGGAGAAAAATCAGTTTCATTCTTAACATTTGTTCTCGATTATCTTCTTGAAACTGATATTGGTAGCGTAATTAAGCTTCTCGGTGGCGAAGTGCTTGGAACAGCAGCACTTATGGTTGTTATCGCTTGCGTGCTTATGCTTTTAGCCGTTGTGTGCGGTGTTCTCAATTTCTTCGTGTTGCTTATTGCAGGCATCGGTCTTAAATACAAGCTTAATGTTGCGCTCAATGTAATCAGCACAATCTGTTGGGCAACTGCTGCGGTGTTCTTTGTTCAGTTCACAAACGCTTGCACAACCCTTGGCGGTGGCATAATTACAGAATGCAGTCTCGGTATCGGCTTTATTGTCGGTGTTGTTCTTTTCCTTGTAAACTTCACTCTCAATGTGATTGTTGGTAAGGGACTTAAAAAGCAGATGAAAGAACAGCCCTCAATGGATGAGTTTATCGAAAACGAAATTGCAGAGCTTCGCAAAGCATAAAATCACAATACATATAAAGCAACAACCCTCTCATACATTGGTATGGGAGGGTATTTTTATGCGAATCTGGACTTTATCTCGGCGAACCTTTTTAGGTATTATTTGTATTCTTTTAGGGCTTTTGCTTTTCATATTTGCTCTTGTGGGCAAAACGGCATCTGCCTCGGCAACAAATAAGAAATTGCCCATATATTCAGTTGAAACTGATGATAAGAAAATCGCAATCACCTTTGACGCGGCATGGACTAACCAAGACACCGACGACATTATAAAAATTCTCAAAAAGCACAACGCAACCGCAACTTTTTTCATTGTGGGTGATTGGGCAGAGAAGTTCCCCGAAAGCGTGAAGGCTTTTTATGATGCGGGGCACACAATTGCAAACCATTCTGACACCCATAAAGCATTTTCAAAATGCACACGTGAAGAAATTAAAGAAGAAATCGTCAACTGCAACAAAAAGCTTGAAAAAATAACGGGCGAAAAGGTATCGCTTCTTCGTGCACCGTCGGGGGATTACACCAACGAAAGTCTTGAAGTCACCGAAAGTCTTGGCATGTATATGATTCAATGGGATAATGACAGCTTAGATTACACAGGATTAACTGTTGACGAGATTGTAAACAGAGTTATCTCGCGTGCGCATAACGGCTCAATCGTGCTTTTTCATAACGGAGTTGACACAACCGCCGAGGCACTTGATAAGATACTTACCGAGCTCGAAAAACAAGGTTATTCCTTTATATCCGTCAACGATTTAATATATAAAGAGAATTATTCAATTGACCACGCGGGCAGACAACATTTGAATACTGAATGATAAAAGCAGAAAATTATCGGCATTTTTACTGTATTTGCAGACGAATTTTCTACATATCCGTTGTCAATTTTTTCTTGAAAATCAATTTGATATATAATACAATATTTATATATCAAACCATAGGGGGAACCTTTTATGCCGACATCAAGCATTACAAAAATTAAAACTAAAAGCAACAATTTGCATCTTCGTGTTGCAAGAGGCCACTTTGCAACCAACAGCTCGCACAGCAATTATTACATAGATGTTGCCGCACAAAAGTCCCGTCTTTCAGAGGCTAAGGCAATCGCTCACGAGCTTTGCAAAAATCACAAATACAGCAACTCAATCGTTGACACAATTCTTTGCCTTGATGGTACAGAGGTTGTGGCTACCTGCGTTGCAGACGAGCTTACAAAGAACGATTTTGTAAACATTAACGCTCACCAGACAATTTATGTTGTTACGCCCGAAATCGTTAACGGCTCACAGATTATTTTCCGCGATAACATTGTTCCTATGATTAAGGGCAAGCACGTACTTATTACCGCGGTTTCAGTTGCATCAGGTAACACAGCACGTTCTGCTGTTGAAGCTATTAAATATTACGGCGGTGAGGTTGTAGGTATTGCTTCAATCTTCGCGACATCAGAAAAATGCGAGGGTTATGAAGTGAACTCTGTATTTAACCCCAAGGATTTGCCCGACTATTTCAGCGTTCCTGCACACGAATGTCCTCTTTGCAAAGAGGGCAAGAGAATTGATGCACTTATTAACTGCCACGGTTTTTCTAAATTATAATAATTATTATGTTGCGGGCGATTCTTAAATCGCCCCTACTTTTTTTGAGGATAGAATTATGACTTTAATTTTTTGTGTTGACGATAATTTCGGTTTAATGTTTAATAAGCGCCGTCAATCCCGCGACAGTGCGGTGCTTGAGGATATAAAAAACTGCTTTGCGTGTGAAAAAATCTTAATCAGCGAATATTCTGAAAAGCTTTTCAATGAGGCAAAAATGGATTATATGGTTTGCGAAAGCTTTGAAAAACAAGACGAAATATGCTTTGTAGAGGACAAATATTCGCCCGATTTGTTGAGCCTTGCAGACGAGGTTGTTCTTTACCATTGGGGCAAGGTCTACCCTGCCGATACAAAATTTGATATTGAACTTTTAGGGGCAGATTTCACCCTTGCAGAACAAACCATATTCAAGGGTACTTCACACAAAGAAATCAAGAAAGAGAGATACACCCGATGAAAAATAAAAAGCTGATTGGAATTATAATCGTAATAATTGTTGTTATTGTTGCAGTCGTAAGCGGACTTTTACCCGATACTGACAGTTCAGATTTTCTTCCCGATATTGGCACAAGTTCGGGTGACACAGCTCTTAAAGCCGAAGATATTTCAAAAATCCCCGAATTTTCGGGTACAGCTTATGTTGTGCTCAACGACAATCAACCCTATTTCACAGAAGATGATTACACCACTAAATCCTATGAATATTACAGTCCTCTTGATGATTTAGGTCGTTGCGGAGTGGTTATGGCTTGCATTGGCGAGGACATTATGCCCACGGGCGAACGCGGTGAAATCGGTCAGGTTAAGCCAACGGGCTGGGTAACCGCAAAATATGATTTTGTTGACGGAAAATACCTTTACAACCGTTGCCATTTGATTGGTTGGCAATTGACGGGGGAAAATGCAAACGAGCAAAATTTAATTACAGGCACACGCTATATGAATGTTGACGGTATGCTTCCCTTTGAAAATATGGTTGACGATTATATTGAAGAAACAGGAAATCACGTACTTTACCGCGTAACCCCCATATTCAAAGATAATGAATTGGTAGCTCGCGGAGTTACAATCGAGGCTTGGTCCGTTGAGGATAACGGCGAGGGAATTTGCTTTAATGTTTATTGCTATAACAACCAACCCGGCGTTGAGATTGACTATGCAACGGGTAAAAGCCGGTTGAGTGATACACCCACAAGCAACACACCCACCAATACAGACACCGAATATGTGCTCAACACAAAATCGAAGAAAATCCATTTGCCCGATTGCTCATCAGTCGGCAAAATCGAAGAAGATAATAAAGAAGTAACGGACAAATCAAAAGAAGAATTGATTAATATGGGTTATGAGCCCTGTGGGGCTTGTAAGCCGTAAATGAATATAAAAAATTAACCCCGATTTTAAATCGGGGTTTTATATTATTTTGTTTCTACTCGTTTCATCTTTGAAAATTTTTCGCCCCAACTGTTTGCCCAGCTTTCGCAATATAGCTTATAATATGAAACATTATTTTTTTCTCTGTACTTTGCGAAGCAATTGCACCAAATCATTGATGGAATTGCAATTACAGGGTAATAAAGCGGGCCGAGGAGTAAGCACTGCCAAGTGTGGCCATACTCGTGAATTCGGGTGTTATATGTCCATTCTTTATTCGGGTGATCGGCTCTCATAAATATGAATGTACCCATTGAAAGTCCGCCCTGATTCCAAGGCATATATACAATATTTGCATAGCCGAACTTTTGGTGCTTATACCCTAAAATTTTTGTGCAGACAAGATATGCAATTCCGCCGACAAGGTTAACTGAAAGTCCCCAAGTCCATTGAACAACATAGAAGAAAGCATCAAACAATTTACTTCTTTTTACTGTGGGTGCGGTTTGGTTAATATCAATATTACTCATAATAACTCCCCTATTCTACGCTTGCCATTAAGGCTTTTTTCTCGGCTTCAACCTCTAAAAGAATTATGTAGTTGCCGTCTTCGTCTTTATCAAGAGTGTGAGGCTCGTAATAAACATCATTATACTCATTTTTACCGAGCCAAGTATTTTCAAGCTTGTGACCTGTCAGCACTTCGCAACGTGCTTTTTCTTCATCTGTAAGTGTCACACTGCCATATTTATGCTTTGTGGCAATAGCGGCGCGAATCATTGTGTGGTCGTCTTTTGTCATCTCAAATTTTCTCAAAAGGAAGTATGAAATCAATGCACAGACCATTGGAATAAGCGCAACGCAAAGACGAATACCGAAAATTGCAGAGTCGGGTTGTTCAATAAATTCGGTAGCCTCGCTCTTGGTGTCAAGACCAAATCCGCCAAGAATAAGCGTAACGATAAATGTATTTATACCGCCCGTTACCTGTTTGACCATTGTGTTGCAGGTTGAAACAACACCTTCGCGGCGACGACCGGTTATGAGTTCGTCAACGTCGGTCAAATCGGGGAACACATTGTTGCAAACGAAACCGATACCGCTCATACCGAACGGATAGAAAACTGTACCCAAAATCATAAGTATAAGCATAAAGGTTGCTTTTGGTGTGCCGGGCTGACTTGCCTGCACAATAAGACCGATTGCAAGACCTAAAATCATAAAGGGTGTTACAATTGTACCGCACTTTTTCTTGCCGTGCTTCATTGTGAGGGCATAGTTAAGCGGGAATGCCGCTGATTCAAAAATTCCTGCAAATGTGTTGAAAATCGGATAAAATTTATACTGATTTGCAAGGAATGTTATGTAATAAATGTATGTTGTGGAATAAAAGCTTCTTGCGGTTTCCCAGAAAAAGCTTATTCCGAAATACTGTCTGAACGATTTGCTTTTGAATACTAAAACATACTCATTAAGTGCCGCTTTTAAATCAAGTGGCTCTTTTTTCATATCTAAAGAGCTTGGCTCTTTAACGAGCTTGAATGTACCGTAAATTGCAATACTATACATAAACGCAAGAATTATACCCGTAACGAAAAACGGCATTTTTGCGTCCCTTGTAAGCCCGTCTGAATAGCCGAAAACTGAAAGCATAATAAGCAAAATGATATATGACGGTATCATTCCGCAGGAGTTAAAAATATAGCTTACAGACGTGTATTGTGTACGCTTGTTGTATTCGGGTGCGAGTTCGGGAAGCATTGCGGTGTGGGGAACTGCAATAATTGTGTATGCAGTCTTATAAAGTACATAGGCAAAAACGAAATACGCAACGGTCATATATGGGTGCTTTTCACCGTCAAGACCGAACGAATTCCATAGCATTATGTATGAAACAAACACAAAGGGTATACCCCATTTGAGATATGCACGGTGTCTGCCGTATTTTGAACGTGTACGGTCGGTGATAATGCCCATCAATGGGTCATTGATACCGTCCCACACAACAGCAATCATAGTCACAAAGCCCGCAAGCTCAATATCAAGCCCTACAACGCGGGTAAGGAATATGCTGAAATACATACTGATTATGTATCCGCCGCCACCCGTGAAAATATTTGTAAAGCAATAGTAAATCATAGGCAGAACGGTATCTTTGAATGTTCCCTCAACGCCTATGGCTTTTTTAATTTTTTCTCCCATAATAAACAACTCACTTATTGTCAAATTTTCCATTTGACTCGATATAAAATAACGGTGAAGAGAGGAATCCCTCCACCGCCGTTGGCGGTCCCCCTCCCTTTGACAAGGGAGGC
>CALFTO010000108.1 GCA_937916195.1 uncultured Clostridia bacterium | reverse complement strand
CTGTCCCTAGTACGAGAGGACCGGGATGGACGCACCGCTGGTGCATCGGTTGTCATGCCAATGGCACGGCCGAGCAGCTAAGTGCGGTTTGGATAAACGCTGAAAGCATCTAAGCGTGAAGCCATCTCCAAGATAAGATATCCCATAGCATAAGCTAGTAAGACCCCATATGGACTATATGGTTGATAGGCTGCAGGTGTACGCATGGTGACATGTTTAGCTTGGCAGTACTAATAGGTCGAGGGCTTGACCATTATTTTCTTGGTCATATCTTTGTACAGTACGATTTCTCAAACGACATTAATCACAGACCTTTGTTCAGTTTTCAGGGTACATAAAAACCTAAGCACCTTCAATCGAAGGTGCTTTTTTTGCTTATTTTGAAGAGTACGACAAAATGACGGATAAGGTCCCTTTTGATATTTTTTGTCACAAAATAAAAACATTTGCCGATTATATATTTATGTGGTATAATATTCCATAATTAGAGTAAAACTCGGAGGAATTTATGAAAGACACAGAAATCCGTCAACACGCAAAAGCATTTGCAGAATATTGGAAAGATAAAGGTTACGAAAAAGGCGAAAGTCAACCATTTTGGCTGTCGCTTCTTCGTGATGTCTTGGGCGTTGATGAGCCTGAAAAATTCATTCAGTTTGAAGAACAAGTTATGATTGACCATACAAGCTTTATTGACGGTCATATCCCCGCAACTCATGTTCTTATTGAACAGAAAAGCCGTGATAAAGACTTGCGTAAACCAATTAAACAGTCTGACGGCTCGTTGCTCAACCCATTCCAACAAGCACAGCGTTATTCTGCAGGTCTGCCGTATTCACAGCGTCCTCGTTGGATTGTAACCTGTAATTTCAACGAATTCCTTGTTTATGATATGGAAAATCCCAAGGGCGAACCTGAACAAATTCTCTTAAAAGACCTCGAAAAAGAGTATTACCGCCTTAAATTCATCACAGACACAGGTGACGAGAATATTCACAAGGAAATGGAAGTTTCTATTCAGGCTGGTAACTTGGTAGGCGTGCTTTATGACGAGATTTTGAAGCAGTACCGCAACCCTGATGACCCTGAAACACTTAAAAGTCTTAATATGCTTTGCGTTCGTCTTGTATTCTGTCTTTATGCAGAAGATGCCGGTATTTTTGGTGAACACTCAAAATTCCATAATTATATCAAGTCTTTTTCTGCAAAGGATATGCGAAAGGCATTGATTGAGTTGTTCAAAATTCTCAATCAGAAACCCGAAGACCGTGACCCTTATGAAGATGAAATGCTTTTAGCATTCCCTTATGTTAACGGTGGACTTTTCGCAGGTGACGATATTGAAATTCCACAGATGAACGACACTATCCGTGATATTTTACTTCGTCAGGCAAGTGAAGATTTTGATTGGTCTGACATAAGCCCCACAATTTTCGGTGCGGTGTTTGAAAGTACATTAAACCCTGAAACTCGTCGTTCAGGTGGTATGCACTATACCTCTATTGAAAATATACATAAAGTTATTGACCCCTTATTCCTTGACGAGCTTCGTGAAGAGTTTGCCGAGATTAAGGATATTTCTGTTGACCGTACAAGAACAGCAAAATTAAAGGATTTTCAGGATAAAATTTCTAAACTTACTTTCCTTGACCCTGCTTGTGGTTCAGGTAATTTCTTGACAGAAACATATATCTCACTTCGCAGACTTGAAAACGATGTTTTGCGTTGTCTTTCAAATCAGATTACTATGTTTACTGACATTGCACCAATCAAAGTGTCAATCGGACAGTTTTATGGTATCGAAATCAACGATTTTGCAGTAACAGTTGCAAAAACAGCCCTTTGGATTGCTGAAAGTCAGATGATGAAAGAAACAGAAGATATTTTGCATACTGATTTGGACTTTTTACCACTTAAATCCTATGCAAATATCACCGAGGGCAACGCCTTGCGTATCGACTGGGAAACAGTTGTACCAAAAGACAAACTCAACTATATTATGGGGAATCCACCGTTTGTTGGATATAAATTACAAACAACTGAACAGAAAGACGACTTAATACCATTGTTTAAGGATGCAAAGAATATAGATTATGTTGCAGGTTGGTATTATAAAGCAGCAGAACTTATGGTAAGTACGAAAATTATTACAGCTTTTGTATCTACAAATTCAATTTCTCAAGGAGAACAAGTTTCATCAATTTGGAAATATTTATTTGATAAATTTGAAATTGCCATTCAATTTGCCTATCAAACTTTTAAATGGGTTAGTGAATCTGCAAAAAGTGCCGCTGTTCATTGCGTGATAATTGGTTTTACTAATAATGCTAATATAAAAAATCCAAGAAATTTATATACGTCGAATAGTTATAAGAAACAAGTAACTAATATTAATCCGTATTTAGTAGAAGCTGAAAATGTGTATATTGAAAAACGTTCAAATCCATTATCTGACTGCGAAAAAATGATTTATGGCAGTGAGCCAAGAGAAGGCGGTTTTCTTTTATTGAATGAAGATGAAAAAAAGGAACTATTGTTAGAGACTCCTTTAGCAGATAAATATGTTAAAAGATTTGTCAGTGCTGAAGATTACATTAATAATAAGATTAGATACTGTTTATGGCTTCTAAATGCTGATGTTTCGGTGATTAGAAAATCAGCAATTATTATGGATAGATTAAAAAAGTGTAAAGAATTTCGTGAAAATTCAAAGCAAAAGCAAGCTCATGAAGCAGCAAATACACCAAGTCTTTTTGTTAGTCCTAGACAGCCAGTAACTGACTACCTTCTTATACCAGTAGTATCATCTGAAAATAGAAAATATATTCCAATAGGATATGTAAATAAAGATGTAATTGCGAGTAATGCTTGCTTTACAATCTCTAACGCATCACTATATACTTTTGGTATTCTTACTTCAAATATCCATATGGCTTGGATGAGAACTGTTTGCGGAAGATTAAAGAGCGATTATCGTTATTCAAATACTATTGTATATAACAATTTTCCATGGTGTAATCCAACTGATGAACAAAAGGCAAAAATCGAACAGACAGCACAAGCAATTCTCGATGCACGTGCATTATATCCCGATTGCTCACTTGCTGATTTGTATGACGAACTCACTATGCCTGTTGAACTTCGCAAAGCCCACCAAGCAAACGACAAAGCAGTAATGCAAGCATACGGTTTCAACTACAAAACAATGACCGAATCCGAATGCGTCGCCGAACTTATGAAAATGTACCAAGAATTGACAAAATAATCACAAAAAGGATGCGATATATTGAATATAGAGTTTGTAAAAAGATATAGGAATGAATTGCAAGAAGCAATAATTAAAGGAAACGACTCCGCTTATGAAAATGCAAATGAGATTTATGAAATTATTAGACGCTGTGTCAATGTAATTGGAAAAGATTTAAATATTGATGCTAATTCTTTTGCTTGGAAAAATCTTTTTGTTGATGAAGATGCAAAAATGCTACTTGACATGTTAGATTATCATTTGACAGCAATCGAGGAAAAATCACAAAATCAAAATGCAAATCCATTAGACAAAACACTAATATTTATAAGCCATAAATCTGATGATTGTAAATACGGTCATGCTTTAAGGAATTTTATTGTAGGTCTTGGAGTGAAAGAACATGAGTTAATTTATACGTCACATCCTTTACACAAAATACCTTTGGATGCCAATATATATGAATATTTAAGAACCAACATTAACTCAAAAATTTTTATGATAATTTTATGGTCTGATAAATACTTGGAAAGTCCAGCGTGTTTAAATGAAATGGGGGCAGCTTGGGTTGTTCAAAGTGATTATACGAATGTGTATGTTCCCAATTTTTCTTTTGGAAATCCTAAATATCATGAATGTGCTGTCGACACAAGAAAAATGGGTGCGGTGCTTAACGGCGATGAGCATTGCAAAGCAAGTATGTTAGAATTAAAAGACAAAATTGTAAGTATGTTTAATTTAGAGGTCGACGAGAAAAAAACTACATATCTTATTGATAAATTTATAGAAGAAATTACAAAATAATTGTTCTAGGAGAAAATATGGGAAGAAAAAATTTTTATGAAATGCTATCAAGTATGAACTTTGATGTCCACAAAGAATCTATTATATTAAATAACTTGTTTAGAGACGAGAAAAAATTTTACGATGGACGACATTTAAATACATTAATGGAATATATTGATAAATATTTTTTTAGACAAATGTCATTTAGAGGAACATATGTCAATATTAGAGATGTGTTGTATGACTTAGGAATTCTAGGTTCATCAGCGAATTTAGATAATTTATTTTTATTTTGTGAGTTTTTAGTTGCAATTTTATCATATAATAGTTTATTTACACCAAACGCAATTGAGCAGTCCAAAATAATCCTTGGAAACATTGATGTTATAATGGAAAAAACCAACCACAATTTACAGAAAATTGGAGACAATCAATTCATTGTCGTAAAAAAGAATGTTGCAGCTATTGAAACAGCAGAAATAATAACTGACAACCATATATCAACTGAGATATTAAGATATAATCACTTTGCAATTAAAGGAGATATAGAAGAAAAACGACAAATACTCAATAATATCGGTCAATATCTTGAACCTATTTTAAAATCACGAAAACTACAAAAAGCAGGTTACAAAGAAATCGAGTCAAATATGGGCTTTTTATTAAACAATTTACATATAAGACACAATAACAAGGAAGGTGCAAAAGCTCAAGATTATACAATGAAATTAAGCAATTCCGAGTTGGAAGACTGGTATAATAAAATATACGATTTATCTCTAATAGTTATAATGCTCAATGAACACTTGCCTGTACAAGAAGAAATTCAATCATTAAAAAAAGATTATCATTGGAAAACATAATATAATCATCTGCCACAGGCTCATATTTGAGTTTGCGATAGCACAAGGATAGCACAGGGGACGGTTCTGTGTGCTAAAAGTTCTCTCTCCGTCTTTTGCTACGTAAAATCCACATCCCTCGTCAGAGGGAGGCTATTTTTTGATAAGAATAGACCCCCGTACTTAATTGTACGAGGGTTTTGCTTTGCAATTATTTAATTATAATATGTATTAATATACACCTTGTGCCACCATTGCTTCTGCAACCTTTTCAAAGCCTGCAATGTTAGCACCTGCGATAAGGTCATATCCCATACCGTAACGCTCTGCTGCGTCAACAGAAATATCATAGATATTCTTCATTGCGCTCTTGAGCATTTCGTCAACCTTTTCTGCTGTCCAAGCAAGACGCTGACTGTTCTGGCTCATTTCGAGACCTGATACGCAAACACCGCCTGCGTTAACTGCCTTTGAAGGAGCAACAATTACGCCGTTTTCAATGAAATACTCAACAGCTTCTGCAGTTGTTGGCATATTAGCAACCTCAATGTAGTATTTTGTGCCGTTAGCAACAATCTTCTTTGCTTCTTCGAGTGTAACCTCGTTCTGTGTAGCGCAGGGGAGAGCAACGTCAACCTTAACACCCCAAGGCTTCTGACCTGGGAAGAACTCTGCGCCGAATTTGTCTGCATAATCCTTTGCTTTATCTCTGCCAGATGCACGCATCTCAAGAAGATAGTTGATTTTTTCTTCTGTCACGATACCGTCTTTGTCATAAACATAACCGTCAGGACCGCTTAATGTGAGAGGAATACCGCCGAGCTCTGCAATCTTTTTAATTGCACCCCAAGCAACGTTACCGAAGCCTGAAACTGCGAATGTCTTGCCCTTAATGTTTTCACCCTCGTGTGCAAGAACTTCATTTGTGTAGTAAATTGCACCGTAGCCTGTTGCTTCAGGGCGAACAAGTGAACCACCGTAAGTAACGCCCTTTCCTGTAAGAACACCGTTTTCAAATGCACCGATAATTCTCTTGTACTGACCGAACATATAACCGATTTCTTTACCGCTAACACCGATATCGCCTGCAGGAACGTCAATATTTGAACCAATATGGCGCTGAAGCTCTGTCATAAATGCCTGACAGAAACGCATAATTTCGCCGTCGCTCTTGCCAACAGGGTTAAAGTCAGAGCCACCTTTTGCACCGCCCATTGGAAGACCTGTAAGTGAGTTTTTGAATGTTTGTTCAAAGCCCAAGAAGTAAATGATACTCGCGTTTACGCTTGGGTGGAAACGAAGACCGCCCTTATATGGACCAATCGCAGAGTTGAACTGAACACGCCAACCGCGATTTACCTGAGTATTGCCGTTATCATCAACCCAAGCAATTCTGAAACGAACTGTTCTGTCGGGCTCAGCCATTCTGCCTAAAATATCATATTTTTCATATTCAGGGTGTGCTTCAATAACTTTTTCAAGAGAACCGTAAACCTCTCGCACACACTGCATAAATTCTTTTTTGTCGCCGTCGCGTTCTTCAACTCTTTCGAGTATTTTTTCAATATAACTGTTCATTAAAAAGACCCCCTTGTCTTGTATGGTAAAAATAATAACATATAATGTATATTTTTTTCAATTCACAATATTGAAAAATATAGTTAAATTTTAACACTTTAATTTGTTAAAAATGACAAAACACGACTAAAAACTTGCAAATTTCAGAATAAAAAATGTGTAAAACTCATAAAAATGCAAGTTTTTGGTCAAACAACCACCAAATTGAATTAGATGAAATAAAAATATTAGTGCAATGTAAACAAAATAAAAAAATTAAAAACTATTCAATTTCTAATTTACTATTATGCAAATCTGTGATAGAATAATACAGATAAAAGGCGAATAGCAAAGATAAACGGTGAATGTATGCAGCAGTTCGTAACAAATAGTGCAGAAGAAACAATAGAATTAGGTCGCAAATTGGCTGAAAAACTCGCAGGCGGAACTGTTGTGGCATTTTTCGGCGGACTTGGTATGGGCAAAACTGCCTTCACTCGCGGAATGGCAAAGGCTCTCTGCGTGAAAGAAGAGGTTAGTAGCCCCACATTCGCCATTGTCAATGATTACGGCGGAAATCCACCGCTTTACCATTTTGATATGTACCGCGTTGAGACTTGGGACGATTTATATTCAAGCGGATTTTTCGATTTTTACGAAGCAGGCGGTATATTGGCGGTTGAATGGAGCGAAAATATTGAAAACGCTCTCCCCGAAAATACCGTAAGAGTAGAAATTCAAAGAGGTGAGAGTGATAATCAGCGCATTATCACCATTGACGGAGGTGTGGAAATATGAAAATTTTATCACTTGATTCAACTTCTGTCACCGCGTCCGTAGCCGTTACCAAAAACGGCAAAACCCTTGCCGAGAATTTTATAAATAACGGGCTTACTCATAGTCAAACACTTATGCCTTTGGTTGAAAAAACTATTGCCGAAAGTGGAATTTTAATAAAAGACATTGATTTATTCGCAGTAACCAACGGCCCCGGCTCATTCACAGGTGTGCGAATCGGCATTGCTTCCGTTAAAGGTATGGCAGATGCACTCGCAAAGCCTTGTTTTGCAGTGTCAACTCTTGAAGCCATTGCCGAGCCACTCAAAAACGAAGATTGTATCGCTTGCGCCGTAATGGATGCACGTTGCAATCAGGTTTATACTGCAATTTTTGAGAACGGCAACCGACTTTGTGAGGATAAAGCCGTCTTAATTGATGAATTAGGTGAAGAGCTTAAACAATACAACAAAAAAGTTGTATTCATCGGCGACGGCGCAAAAATCTGCTATGAAAAATTATCGGGTATTCTTGATAATGCAGAAATTGCCGACGAAAATATCCGCTATATCCACGCGTCATCAATCGGCAGATTAGCAGAAGAAAAACTCGCAAACGGCGAAAACACAACAAAATCAGCAAACCTTGTTCCTTTTTATTTGAGATTACCTCAGGCAGAAAGAGAACTCAACAATAAAAAATCATTAAAGAAATAAGGAGAATTATTATGATAGCATTAGGTGCCGACCACGGCGGATTTGAATTAAAAGAGGCAATCAAAAAGCATCTCGACGAAAAAGGTGTAAAGTATATTGATTGCGGAACATACACAGCAGAGTCAATTGACTATGCCCCAATTGCAAAGGCTACCTGTGAAAAGGTGACAAGCGGTGAGTGTGAAAAAGCAATTCTTTGTTGCGGAACAGGCATCGGCATTTCAATGGCTGCTAATAAAGTTAAGGGTATTCGTGCTGCTTGCTGTTCAGACTATTTCAGCGCAAAGCTGACCCGAATGCACAACGACGCAAACGCTCTTTGTATGGGTGGTCGTGTTGTTGGTGTTGGCTTGGCACTTGAGCTCGTTGACGTGTTCCTTGAAACAGAATTCGAGGGCGGACGTCACCAGCGCAGAATTGACCAGATTATGGAGATAGAAAATTCATAAAATTCTTGCCAAAAGAAAAATATAGGTATATAATTAATACAGAAAATTTGATTTGGAGGCAGTTAAAATGGCAGTAACAATTACAAACCATCCACTTATTCAGCATAAGCTCACTCTTTTGAGAGATAAAAACACAGGCTCAAAGGAATTCAGAGCACTCGTTTCAGAAATTGCAACTCTTATGTGCTATGAGGCAACCCGCGATTTGCCACTTGAAGAAGTTGAGGTTGAAACACCAATCCAAAAAGCAAAAACAAAGGTCATTTCAGGTAAAACTCTTGCATTTGTGCCGATTTTGAGAGCAGGTACAGGCATGCTTGACGGCGTTCTTTCACTTGTTCCATCAGCAAAGGTTGGCCATATCGGTATGTACCGCGACCCTGAAACAGCACTTCCTGTGCCTTATTACTGCAAATTGCCTTCAGATATTGAAGAGCGTGAGGTTATCGTGCTTGACCCAATGCTTGCAACAGGTGGTTCCGCAATCGACGCAATCAGCCAGATTAAAGAGTATCACCCCAAGTCAATCAAGTTTATGGGTATTATCGCAGCACCCGAGGGAATGATGGCTCTTACAGAAGCTCACCCCGATGTTGATATCTACTGTGCAGCACTTGACGAAAGACTTAACGACCACAAATATATCGTTCCGGGTCTTGGCGATGCAGGCGACAGAATCTTTGGCACTAAATAATTGTTTTTATTAAAACAATAAAAGCAGAACTGATTTTTCAGTTCTGCTTTCACTTTTTATAACATCTTTTTATTAATCTATTTTATCATAATTCTGTGCAAGTTCTTGTGCATTATCATTTGGATTGTATCCGCAAATTACACAAGGATATTTTGAAATGGATTTTCCGCAATTTTCACAAATGATTTTCGGTGTTGACTGTTTTTCAGGCTTTTGAAAATGATTGTTTTTTGTGTTTTCTTCAATATCATAAAGCTTATCGATTATCTCGCCAAAGCCATATAATAACCAAGTCGAAATCCAAGAGAATAACGAGCCTGCTACTGCAGTTATTATGCAAAGTAATATGTGTGCATCATTAAAGAATAGACAAATTGCTCCTATAACAGATGCAATCGCACCTAAAACGAAAGTCACTTTCGCTAATATCTTTATTTTATTTCCAATGTTGTCATACATAGCAATACCTCTTTAAAACTCAACCTTCTGTACTGCACCATTGTTTTCTCTCGACTTATCTGCAAGGTAAACACATAAATGACCTGCAACCGAATCAAAAATTGAAGTACAAGCAAGGCTTGGCTTTTCACCACGTACAAATGACACGAAGTCAGCGGCTAATCTCTCGTCACCGCCACCGTGACCACCGTAAGCACCAACCATATCGCCCGTGAGCTTGAGGTCAACCTCTTCTACAATCTTTTCGTCAGTCTTTGTTGGGTGGATTTTTGAAACATAGAACTTTGCTTCTTCAAAATTACCGTAAATTTCGCCCAAAGTACCAACAATATGTATTCTGCGAAGTGAAGCGGAAGAGCCGCCAACCATATTATGAGTACCTGTAGCACCATTTGCAAAATTTACAAGTACGGATTGATGGTCAACCACATCGTTGTCACATTTGTAAATACACTTGCCATAGGGGCTGTCCCCCTTGAGAAGATTGATTTTATCTTCAATTGTGGGGTTTTTGATGTGCTCAAGCTTGTCCCAAATGTAGAATGCCCAACGTTCAGGCTGGTCAATATAAAGTCGCTTTGCAGAGTATCGACAATCCTCAACAAGAGGGCAGTCAACGAGACAACGCTCACCCGCATTTTCGGGTGCATTTTCAGGCTTGAACTGATATTTACCGCCAAAGCTTGAAATCGCAACAGGCTTTGTGTCGCTCATCATCCACATCATAATATCAATGTCATGACAGCATTTTGCGAGTAGCATTGATGTGTGGCACTCTTTACTGTTTGCCCATTTACCACGCACATAAGAAGTTGAAAGGTGATGATAACTCACGTGTTCAAGTGTCTGAATGTTCATAATTTCGCCGATTTCACCCTTAACCAAACGCTCTTTAATAGCGTAATAAAACGGTGTGTAGCGAAGCACGTGACAAATCATAACCTTTGAGTTATTCTTTCTTGCACACTCAACGATTTCTCTCATTTCTTCTTCGTTAGGTGCAAAAGGTTTTTCAAGAAGCATATCATAGCCCAAATTGAGTAGAGGAATAGAGGTTTCTAAATGTTGATGGTCCATAGTGCCGTTGATGATGGTGTCAGCAAGCTTGCCGTGTTTTGCCAATTCATCAGCGTTTTCGAAGCACATATCCTCTGAAAAGCCAAACTTCTCCATAACCATCTGTCTGCGTACAGGATTAGGGTCAGCAACACCAACAATTTGCAATTGTTCGGGATTTGTAATTGCAAGCTCGGCATAAATTAACGCTCTGTGACCTGCGCCAACAATAATAGCAGTAATGGGCTTTGACATAAAAATCATCTCGCTAAAATCTGAATTTTCGACACGCACATTATACTCCGTAGAATGCAAAATGTAAAGCGCAAAACGCAAAAATGACAATAAAAAAGCCTCCCTTGTCAAAGGGAGGGGGACCGCCGCAGGCGGTGGAGGGATTCAAATCTCAAAAATTACTTAACCAAATTAAATACTGTAAGCACCGCGCCTGCGTCACCGTCAATTGCAACCTTACCTTTGTTATATGCTTCAACGGGGTCAAGCTTACCGTCAACAAGCTTTAAAAGGTTAGTGGGGTTAACAGTAACAATAGCGTGTCTGTCATAGTATTCATAGGGCTCAACGTTTACATTGTGGTCTTTAACCTCGATGTAAAAAATACCGTTAACATTTTTGCCCTCAAGGTTAATCTGTAAAGCAACAACACCGTCAATGCTTGAAGCATCAACATTTTTGAATTTTGTCTTAACCTTTGCAACTACCTGCTCATATGTCATAGTTTTTCACTCCTTATTTTTAATTTCGCACAATTTTATCATAATATAAATTCTAATGCAAATTTAAAAGTGCCAAAATCCGAAGCACAAAACCCGCAAAATCCCTCGAAAATGGTATAAATTTACAGAAAGTCTAACAGTTTTTAATAAAAATTTTTAAAATCATATTCCCATAATAGTAAACTCTACAAAATTTATTTTTTTCAAAAATTTAAAGATTTTTAATGACAAAAATCCGTATTTGTGATACAATAAAACCATTAATATGCAGAAGTCTGCGAAAATGACGAACACAGTTCGTTTAAGGGAGGAAAAAACTATGGCAATGGTAAGAAAAGAGGCTTATTTCAACTCATCAAACGGTGAAAATTTAATCAGAACTCTCATTTGGGAAGATGATGAATTAACCCCAATCGGCATTGTGCAGTTAACTCACGGTATGGCAGAGCATATCGCTCGCTACGACGATTTTGCTAAGTTTTTGGCATCTAACGGCTTTGTGGTTTGCGGTAACGACCACTTAGGTCACGGTAAGAGTATTACTGACCGTTCGCAAATCGGCTTTATGGGTGAATATAACGGTGATAAGCGCCTTGTTGACGATATGCACATCCTCACAAAAATTATGAAAAAGAGAAATCCCGATATTCCATATTTCCTTTTCGGTCATTCAATGGGCTCTTTCTGTGCTCGTGTTTACGGCTCACACTTCGGCTATGAGCTTGACGGTATGATTTTGTGCGGAACAGGTGATATGCCCGAAATTATCAATGCAGGTGTTGACCTTATCGAAATGCTTGTTCATAAATATGGACTAACAAATCGTGTTGATAAAATGGGCGAGCTTATGAATAAGGGCTTTTCTATGATGGGTGAAGATAAAGATAACCCACTCGCGTGGCTTTCACAGAACCCCGATAACCGCCTTGCTTATTCAAATGACGAGCTTTGTGGCTGGACTTACACTCTTGCGGGCTATCGTGATATTTACAATCTTATGCGTGAGGCTTGTGACCCCGCTTGGGCTGAAAGACTTCCCGACGGACTTCCCGTAATGGTAATTTCAGGTGCAAAAGACCCTGTTGGTATGAACGGTAAAGGTGTTCTCGCAGTTGCCGACCAGCTTGTTATGGCGGGTATTGAGCCCACAACAATTTTGTATCCCACAATGCGCCACGAAATCCTCAACGAAACCGACAACGATGTTGTTTACAATGATGTCCTCAAATTCTTGTTATCATTCTACACAAAGGAAGTTTAATCTTGACTAATTTTGTTAATTCAAGCGAAATCCAAAAACAAAATTTAATAGCAGAAGATGTCAAAGAACTCTTGTTGCTTACGTATAATGCACCGCCCAAAGCATTTGTACATACCTATGGTTGTCAGGGCAATGTTGCCGATAGCGAGCGAATTAAAGGCTCACTCTCACTTATGGGCTATGTTATGACAGAGGAAAAAGAAGAAGCAGATTTAATTCTCTATAACACCTGTGCAATCCGCGAGCACGCCGAGGACCGAGTTTTCGGCAATGTTGGTGCAATTAAAAGATTAAAGCAAACCAACCCCAATCTTATTATTGCGCTTTGCGGTTGTATGATGCAGCAAGAGCATATCCGCGAAAAGATTTATAACAGTTATCCTTTCGTTGATATTGTTTTCGGCACTCACGGGCAGTATAAATTGCCCGAAATCCTCAAAGCATATTTAACAAGGGGCAAGCGAGTTTTCGCTGATATGACTGAAACTAACGAGATTGCCGAGGGTGTTCCCGCACTCCGCGATAATTCTGCAAAGGCTTGGCTACCTATTATGTATGGTTGTGACAATTTCTGTAGCTATTGCGTTGTGCCTTATGTAAGGGGTAGAGAGCGAAGTCGTAAATCAGCGGATATTTTAGCCGAGGCAAAGCAGATTATCGCCGAGGGTTATAAGGATATTACACTTTTAGGTCAGAATGTCAATTCTTACGGAAAAGGACTTGACGAAGACATCAACTTCTCAAAGCTTATCCGCGAAATCAATGCGTTAGACGGCGAATTCACAATCCGTTTTATGACTTCTCACCCCAAGGATTGCACAAAAGAACTTATCGACACAATTGCCGAGTGCGAAAAAGCTTCAAAGCATATTCATTTACCTGTTCAGTCAGGTAATAACAGAGTTCTCAAAGAAATGAACCGCCGTTACACCCGCGAGCAGTATTTAGAGCTTATAAACTATGCAAAAGAAAAGATTGAGGGCTTATCACTTACGAGCGATATAATTGTAGGCTTCCCTGGGGAGACCTACGAGGAATTTTGCGATACATTGTCGCTTGTAAAAGAGGTTGGTTATACTTCACTTTTCACCTTTATTTTCTCAAGCAGAAAAGGGACTAAAGCAGCACTTATGCCCGACCCCGTACCGTATTCAGAGAAAAGCAAATGGTTTAAAGAGCTTTGTGATTTGCAAGAAAGCATTGCGGCAAATCATAGTGCCCAAATGAATGGCAAAACCTACCGTGTACTTTGTGAGGGCGAAAGCAAAACTCTTGAGGGTTATATGGCAGGACGTACCGACGGTAATGTCATAATCGAATTCCCCGCAGACGACAAAAATTTAATCGGTAAATTCTGTCACGTAAAAGTGACCGAGCCGTTAAATTGGTTAGTCCGCGGAGAACTCGTTAAATAGTTTAAAAATAAATGTAAATATAAAGGAGTACAAAAATTATGTCACTTGAAAAACTTACAAGAGAGCTTGGTAAAGCAATTCAGCAGGACGAAAGATATTCTGCACTTCAAAAGGCTATTGAGGCTAACGAAAAGGATACAGCCCTCAATGAGCTTATGAGCAAAATTCAGCTTATTCAGATTTCTGCTCAGCACGAAGCATCAAAAGAAAATCCCGACGAAGGCAAAATGCAGGCATATAACGAAGAGTTTCAGGGTGTTTACACAGAAATTATGATGAACCCCAATATGCAGGCTTATGAAAAAGCAAGAAGAGATATCGACGAGCTCATGAACTACCTCACAGGTATTCTTGCAATGTGTGTTAACGGCGACGACCCAGAAACTTGCGACCCTAAAGCACATCAGTGCGGCGGCGACTGCTCAGGCTGTCACTGTGACTGTGGCGACGAAGGTTGCTCACACTAATCAGATTTAATTTGTAGGGGCGGGTCTCCGTGCCCGCCCGAATAATAAAAAACTATTTGACAAGAAGGAATTATAATATGGCACTTTCCCCAATGATGCAACAATACTTTGAAATAAAAAAGAATTACGAAGACGCTATATTAATGTTCCGTCTTGGCGATTTCTATGAAATGTTCTTTGAAGATGCTAAAAAAGCATCAAAAGAGCTTGAACTCGTGCTTACTGGTCGCGATTGCGGGCTCTCCGAGCGTGCGCCAATGTGCGGTGTGCCTTTTCACAGTGCAGACGGCTATATCGCAAAGCTTGTGTCCCGTGGCTATAAAGTTGCAATCTGCGAGCAGATGGAAGACCCTGCGCTTGCAAAGGGTATTGTTAAGCGTGACGTTATCCGCATAATCACCCCCGGCACAGTAATCGAAAGCTCAATGCTTGACGAGTCAAAGAATAATTATCTCGCATCAGTTTGCGCCGCCGAAAGCAAGGTCGGCGTGTGCTTTATTGATATTTCAACAGGCGAAGTCAATCTGACAGAATTTGAAGATAATATCGAGCAGCGTGTAATAAACGAAATGGGCAGATATAATCCAACAGAGATTATTCTCAATAAAGAGGTTGTGTCTTTCTCTGCACTTGCCGATTTCATTTCTAAAAAGCTTGAAGCGTCTGTTGAGTTATTAATCGAAGAATTTGAATTCCAGAATGCTGAAAATGTGTGTAAAAACCATTTTGGTACAAATGATTTGGCAACCTTGTCACTTAATCAGCGAAATAACGCTGTGTGTGCCCTTGGTGCTGCACTTTCATATCTTCGTTCAACTCAGAAGCGAGATTTAGAGAATATTAAAAATATAAATTTCTATACCGATGCAAAATATATGAGCCTCGGTATTTCAGCGGTGCGTAACCTTGAACTTTTAGAAACAATGCGCGACCGCGAGAAAAAAGGCTCACTTCTCTGGGTGCTTGACAAAACCAAAACCGCAATGGGCAAAAGAATGCTTCGTTCATTCATTGAGCGCCCGCTTTATGATTGTGCCGAGATTTCAAAACGACTTAACGCAGTGGACGAGCTTTATGGTAACACAGAGCTTCGCGAACGCGAAACTGAGCTTATGGTCAGCGTTTATGATATGGAGCGTCTTATGACCCGTATCGTCTATAATACCGCAAATGCAAAGGAGTTGCTTTCACTTCGCACTACTTTAGAGTGCTTGCCCGAAATCAAAGCAAACCTTTCTTCAGCAAACTGCAAAATGCTCAAATTCATTTATGAAGAAATTGACGCACTCGCTGATGTCTGTGCACTTATTAAAACCGCAATCAAAGAAGATGCACCGTTTTCAGTTCGTGAGGGCGGAATAATCAATGACGGCTTTAATAAAGAGCTTGACGAGCTTCGCGACATCGTAAACGGCGGTAAATCAGTTCTTGCAAAGCTTGAAGCTGACGAGCAGGAAAAAACAGGCATTAAAAAGCTTAAAATCGGTTATAACAAGGTTTTTGGCTATTATTTCGAGGTGCTCAATTCTTATAAAGAATTAGTCCCCGATACATACATAAGAAAACAAACACTCTCAAACTGTGAGCGTTATATCACCGAAGAACTGAAAGCACTTGAAACAAAGGTTCTCGGCGCGCAAGAGCGAATTGTGGGTCTTGAATATGAGATTTTCAATTCAATCCGCAAAAAGATTGCAGGGGAGTATTTAAGAACTCAACGCACCGCCCACGCGATTGCACTTTTAGATGTGCTTTGCTCATTCGCCACAGTTTCGGTTAAAAATAATTATACCCGTCCCGACATCAATGATAAGGGTATTATAAGAATTAACGAGGGACGTCACCCCGTAATCGAAGCGCTTCAAAAGGGCACAATGTTTGTGCCAAATGATACAGTTCTCGATTGCGAAGACAACCGAATGGCAGTAATCACAGGTCCAAATATGGCGGGTAAATCAACGTATATGCGACAAATTGCCATTATTACTCTTATGGCACAAATGGGTTGCTTTGTTCCCGCAAAATCAGCGGATATCGGCATTGTTGACAGCATTTTCACCCGTGTTGGCGCATCTGACGACTTGGCATCGGGCCAGTCAACCTTTATGGTCGAAATGAACGAGGTTGCCGAAATCTTAAAGTATTCAACAAATAACAGCCTTATAATTCTCGACGAAATCGGTCGCGGAACTTCAACCTTTGACGGTATGAGTATTGCACGCTCGGTTGTTGAGTATATAGCCGACAAAAAGAAAATCGGCGCAAAAACACTTTTCGCAACTCATTATCACGAATTGTCAGAATTAGAGGGCACAGTTGACGGCGTTAAAAACTACAATATAGCAGTTAAAAAACGCGGTGACGATATTACATTCCTTCGCCGTATTGTCCGTGGTGGTGCTGACGGCTCATACGGTATTGAGGTTGCAAAGCTTGCAGGAATACCCGAAAACGTAATCAAACGAGCAAAAACAATTCTTAAAACTCTTGAGCATAACGATTTAATGAAGCCCAAGGCTCAAACTGAAATCCCCGAGCCCGAGGCAGAAGAAATCCAGACTTCATTTGAATCAAATTCAAGAGAATACATAATGGACAGACTTCGCACAATCGACATAAATACCCTAACCCCAATCGAAGCAATGGGACTTCTCTACGAACTCATCGACAAAGCGAAGAATTAAAACAGCCTCCCTTGTCAAAGGGAGGGGGACCGTGCTTTGCACGGTGGAGGGATTCCTTTAATTGGTAATGCGTAATTCGAAATTCGTAATTGTAGGAGCAATGGCGAGGGAGCTGTTAGCGAAGTTGACTGAGGGAGAGAAAATGAAAAAATACGAACTAAATGATACGGATAAAAAACTGATTGAAATCGGTTTAGAAGTATTAAAAGACAATTTTGATGACGGCATTTATAATCATACAGTCGGTTGTGCAATTCTTTGTAAAAACGGAAACATTTATAAAGGTGTGAATTGTGACGGCTTACACGGTTCGTGCGCTGAATACATAACAATGGGAATTGCCATTTCAGCAGGTGAGCGAGATTTTGATACAATTGTAGCGGTTCACGAAAAACACCCCAATGGTGTTATTTCACCTTGTGGTAATTGCAGACAAATGTTACTTTCCTATTGCCCCGACATAAAGGTAATCGTAAATGACGAAAACGGAAATCTCATAAAAGTAGAAGCAAAAGATTTATTACCTTTCGCTTGGCAACCGTCAACTTATTGAATTTTATAAAATGTAGGGGACGATG
>CALFTO010000107.1 GCA_937916195.1 uncultured Clostridia bacterium | reverse complement strand
TGGTGGCCACACAATGAGGCACTTATTGCATCTTTGATGATTTACAGAGATACAAAAGATGAAAAATATCTTAATATTTTCAATCAGTTGTTAGACTACACTAAAGAGCATTTCGCAGTTGCACCTTGCGGTGAATGGTATGGTTATCTTCGTCGCGACGGCAACCCCACATTACCCGCTTGTATCGGTTCAACATTCAAGGGACCGTTCCACGTGCCGAGATGTCTTATTATGCTTGACCAGATGATTAAAGAAATTGAAGAAAGAGGTTGATTAAAATGAGTCTTGAAAAATACAAGGGAGTAATTCCCGCATTCTATGCTTGTTATGATGAAAACGGTGATATTTCGGTTGACGGAACAAAATCATTAGTTGAATTCCTTATCGAAAAAGGCGTTGACGGTCTTTATGTCGGCGGTTCATCAGGTGAATGTATTTACCATAGTGTTGAAGACAGAAAAAAGACACTTGAAGCAGTTATGGAAGCAAATAAAGGTAGAATTACAATAATTGCTCACGTTGCTTGCAATAACACAAAGGACAGCTGTGAGCTTGCTCGTCACGCTGAGGCACTCGGTGTTGACGCTATTGCAACAATCCCACCAATTTATTTCAGACTTCCGGAAAAGGCTATTGCAAAATATTGGAATGATATTTCAGCATCCGCACCAAACACAGATTACGTTATCTATAATATTCCACAGCTTGCAGGTGTTGCTCTTACATTACCATTGTTTGACGAGATGCTTAAAAATCCCAGAGTAATCGGTGTTAAGAACTCATCAATGCCAATTCAGGACATTCAGATGTTCCGTCGTCAAGCAAAAATGAACAACCGTGAAGTTGTTATTTTCAATGGTCCTGACGAACAGTTTATTGGTGGTCGTATGATTGGTGCTGAAGGTGGCATCGGTGGTACATACGGTGTAATGCCTGAGCTTTTCGTTAAGCTTAATGAAATGATTAAGGCCGGCGATGTTAAGGAAGCATATAAATTGCAGGATGACATCAACGAAGTTATTTACACAATGTGCTCAACAAAGGGTAATATGTACGCAACAGCAAAGGCCGCACTCAAAAAGAGAGCAGGTCTTGAGCTTGGCGGAGTAAGAGAACCACTTCTCAACCTTCAAGACGGTGACGAAGTAATCGTTGATAAGGTTGTTGAGCTTGTTGAAACAGCCGTTGCAAAATGGGTTAAATGAATTCGTAATGCTTAATGCGTAATTCGTAATTAATGCGAACAAAAAAGGGGCGATAGCAATATCGTCCCTTAATTTTATGACCAATTCACTTTGCTTTTTGCGTTTATTTCTTTTCCATTAAAGCTACCATAACTGCCTTTTGTGCATGAAGTCTGTTTTCTGCCTCGTCGAAAATCTGGTCTGCATATGCCTCAAAAACATCTTCTGTAATTTCTTCGCCTCGGTGTGCGGGCAAGCAATGCTGTACCATACAACCGCTGTTAGCAACACCCAAAAGCTCACGGTTAATCTGGTAAACGCCCTCAAACACCTTGCGACGTTCTGCGGCTTCTTGTTCCTGCCCCATTGAGGCCCAAACGTCTGTGAAAATTACATCTGCACCCTCGCAAGCTTTCATCGGGTCACGATAAAGACCGAAATTACCATTTTCGTTTGCAAAGTCAAGAACACGTTTGTCGGGGTCATAATTTTCGGGACAAGCAACTGTTACATCCATACCCATTTTAAGACCGCCGACGATGAGTGAGTTTGCCATATTGTTACCGTCACCGATATATGTCATTTTAAGTCCGTCAAGATGACCTTTATATTCACGTACTGTCATAAGGTCAGCCAACACCTGACAAGGATGACAGAAGTCAGTAAGTCCGTTGATAATCGGAATAGAACCGAATTTTGCAAGATTTTCAACTTCGCTCTGCTCAAAAGTTCTAATCATAATACC
>CALFTO010000106.1 GCA_937916195.1 uncultured Clostridia bacterium | reverse complement strand
AAGGGATAATAATTGATGTGTCAAGTCCGCCTGAATAAGCTAAAACTACCTTTTTAATATCTTTCTTTTCCATTGTATATTCCTCCGAAAAAACGGCATTTCTTTTGTGCAAACTGCCGTATGAATTTTGAACAAGTTATATTATACACATAAATTTTATTAAATCAAGTGTTTTTGCATAAATTTTTAGGATAATTTGTATTTTTATACATATTTTCAACTATTTATTGAATTAATATTCGGTTTTTATGCATTTTGATTACATATTTCGCATATTTTATACATTTATTCACTGTATAATGAATAAAAACAAGTTTTTAAACGCAAAATGCAAAGCGCAAAGTGCAAAGTGCAAAATGTCGGAACTGCATTGCAATTATTAATGAAAAAGTGGTGCCAATTTGACACCACCTACTTTCAAAGTGAGTTGTTATTTTTGAGCAGATTTTTCGTAAGACAATGTTGCAAAGGCGAAGCCGTATCAGGTATACTGCGAGCCGAAAGCAACGAAGTATTACGGAAAATATGCCAAAAAGAAATTATTTTACTGAATTCACTGTAACAATCTCGCCTGTTGCGTCCTTATCAACAACAAATGTGATTTCGTCGCCAACATTGAGAATTACAATTCTTTCAGCGTCTTTTACCGCAACCTTATAATATGTTGCGTTATCAACAAGCTTGATATAGAAATAAGTTTCACCACCTGTAATGACGCTTCTTATTTCTTCAACTGTGCCCTTTACATCAACGGTTTCAATCTTTGGTGCATCAGGTGTTTCCTCGTCGCCCATTGAGTCAACATCAACATCAACATTCACGCCATTCTTTTGAAGCTCTGCTGCATAATTTTCAGTACACTCTGCAAGGCTTGAGCCGACGCCAACAACCGTTGACTGCTTAACATTAACCATTGCATACATCTTAACAAGCTCACTGGCATCTTTAAGAGCCATAAAGTATGTGGGCTCACCGCTTACATTAAGAAGTATCGGGAATGTTGCTCTGTAACCATACTGCTGAACCTTACCCTGTGCAGATGTCTGTGCAGTATTTTCAAGAGCACCTGAAACTTGATAATAATTTGCTTCTTTTGTTCTTTGGTTAATAAGAACGAAGCCGATAATTGACTGGTCAGAGCTTATAGAAGTAACACCGGTGTACATATAAACGTCATCGTTAAGTGCAAGATAATTATAACCCTGACTTGTTATTTTAACATTTTCCTGACCGATGATTGAGTTCCAGAAACCATTGTTATATTTGCCGTAGTAGTTATACTGCTCATTAACAATTGTTGCTGAATAAACCTGGTCAAGCCACTGGAATTCTTTATCAGTTACAAACTTGTCTGTGGGAAGCTTTGTTGTACCGTCAAGGCTTGTAGAAACAAGAGTTGTGTCGCCTGTGATTGAATCAACAATAACTGCACCGATTACATCTGTACCGCCGAAAAGACCGATTGTTTTATCAAGCACGGGAACAATCCAGTAAGGTCTGCCTGTTTCGTCAATTTCAAATGAAGCCTCGTCAAGAATAAGTGAAGGATATTTGAAACGTACGTGACGAATAAGATACTCATTGAAATGCTCTGCAGGAGAATATTTCATTCCCTCTTCAAGACGGACTGTTTCAGCCTTCTGAGTTGTCATATCAACGATGATATATGCAGGAATACCCTCTTTTGTATTCTTAAGCCATTTGAAAACATCGCCATAGTCAAGAGACTGAACACGAACGGGAGTTCCCTTATAGTTAATTTGTGTTGAATAATAACTGTTAACCGTGAACTGTGAAACATAGTCCGAAAGCTCGCCGAGTGCACGGGTAGCAATCATATTTGAAGAATCCTTATCAAGACGAGGTACACTGCTGAAATCAATTTCTGCAACATCCTCAGTAAAGTCGCCTTCTTTAACTTTGATAATTTCTGCATAATCTTTTGCGCGGAAAATTGCCGCACCTGTAAGATAACCGACACCGACAACCAACGCAAGCACAAGAATAAGCGCAATCGGGATTTTTACCTTATTCTTTGCATATTCCATATATTCAGGACGGAAATACGCCTTTGAAACAATACCAAAAATACCGATGTAAGCCACAAGAATTACAGCGATATAAATATAAAGTTCAATTGCCTTGAAATTGAGTGCGGGAAGCATAAAGTAATAAGCAACTGCGCCAACAACCAAGGTGAGTGCAAGGCTTATAAGCACTCTTTTGAGTGTGCTACCTTTTGGCTCAACGCTTTTTACGTTTTTACCGCCGAAATCAACATTAATTGGGTCCATAAATTTTACCTCGTTTCCATATTATGTAAATAGTATAACATATATTGTTGTAAAAATACAATATATAAATGCAAAGTGCAAAACGCAAAATGCAAAACGTCGGGTCTGCGACGCCTATTATAAAATGCGGGCAAGAAACCTTACCCGCAAATTTATTTTATAATCTTTTTACAGTATTCATTTGCTACGCATTTTTCGCAATAAGCCTTACGAGCGGTACAGACTGCTCTGCCGTGGAGGACACAGCGATGACAGAAGTCATTACTTTCTTCAGGCGGAAGAATTTTGCGAAGCTCTGTCTCAACTTTCTTCGGGTCCTTTGTATCCACTAACCCCATTCTGTTTGTAAGTCGGATTAAATGAGTATCTGCCACAACTGCGGGCTTACCGTAAACGTCGCCCACAATCAAATTCGCAGTTTTTCTGCCCACACCCTGCAAAGAGGTCAAATCGTCAATATTATCGGGCACAACACCGCCGAAACGGTCGCGCACTCCCCTTGCCATTTCGATTATATCTCTCGCCTTACCGTGATAAAAACCACAAGAGTGAATAATGTCTTCAATATCCTTCACATCGGCATTTACATAATCGTCAAGTGTTCTGTATTTTGCAAAAAGTGCGGGAGTTACAAGATTTACACGCGCATCTGTGCACTGTGCAGAAAGTCTTGTTGCGACGAGCAATTCAAAGGGATTTTCAGCCGTTAAACTGCAAATTGCATCGGGATATTCATTTTTTAGAGCGTCCACAAGAAGTCTTGCACGTTCTTTTTTAGTCATAGCTTACTCCGGATAATTCATATTTTTGGGCAAACCGAGAAGATAATCTGCCGACACATTAAAATACTTACAAAGTGCCTTAATGTCGCCCAAAGACGGCTCGGTTGTACCTGTTTCCATAAACGAAACCTTGCGTTGAGTAATGCCTAAGGCATTTGCAAGGTCTTTCTGTGTTATTGTGGGGATTTTTGCGCATCTCAGATATTTTAATCTTTCACTGAATTCCATCTAATTACACCCTCATATCTATGTCTTTTTAGAGACGTGCAGATATATTACCACAAAATAAAATTAAAAGAAAGATGTAGAATAAAAATAACTATACAAACTTTTCTCTAAAACTTTGTGAGATTTTACAAAGGTTTTCGACAATTTGTGCATAGATGTTTTTTATCTGAAAACTTAATGAGTTGTATTTTTGTTATTTTAGGTATATAATATTGCAAGTAAAATTTTAACAAAAAGAGGTAATTTTAATATGAAAAAAGAAATCAGTATAAGAGATTTGCAAAGTAATTTTATAAAAATGTTAAGTGAGGATTGGGCTTTGCTCACAGCGGGCACAATTGACAACTTCAACACAATGACTGTAAGTTGGGGCGGTGTGGGTGAGCTCTGGAATAAAGATGTGGGCTTTGTTTTTGTTCGCCCACAGAGATACACCTTTGAATTCATTGAAAAGAATGAATACTTCTCTCTTTCATTCTTCGGTGGTGAATATAAAAAAGAGCTCGGCATCTGCGGAAGCAAATCGGGACGCGACATCGACAAAATGGAAGCAACAAACTTTGTGCCGGTTGATTTAGGTAACGCCGTTGATTTTGAGCAGGCAAAAATCACGATTGTTATGAAAAAGTTGGCATATCAAGATATGTCCCCCGCAGGCTTTCTTGATGAAAGCATTATGAAAAACTATGCCAACAACGATTTCCACAGAATTTATGTGGGTGAAATTGTCAAAGTGATAGTTGAAGAATAGAATAGCAAAAAATTACGGCAGAGAAATTAATCTCTGCCGTTTTGCTTTTGCTTCTTATTCCCCGCAGAATTCTGCAATCTGGTCTTTTTCTTTAGCACCAACAAATCGTTTTACTTCCTGTCCGTTTTCAAAAAGAATAACGGTGGGAATACTCATAACACCGAATGTCATTGCAAGGTCTGTTGATTCATCAACATTGAGCTTACAAACCTTAACCTTTTCGGTCTCTTCTGCAAATTCGTCAATTTCGCGTGCCATCATCTGACAAGGGCCACACCAATCTGCATAAAAATCAACAAGTACGGGCTTGTCGCTTTTAAGTACTTCCTGTGCGAAATTTTCAAGAGTTAATTTTATAACTGACATTTATCTCACGCTCCTATAAAGTGATTTTGCTTTTTCTATGTCCATTTTGTCAACACCGCATTTATCGGTATTGCGGGCGAGCATTGCTCCTCCCAATTCTATGTTAAGTACACTGAACGCCTGAAGAAGCTGATGCTTTACAACCTCAAAGCCCACTTCACCGTCACTGCCGCTTGTTACAATCAATGCGGCTTTTCTGCGTTTTTCAATGGGGTGCTTCACATTTCTGCGGAAGCGAGCCTCATAATAACGCTGAAAACGGTCAATTAGCGCCTTCATCGGTGCGGGAACACCCATAAAATATATTGGTGTTGCAAAAACAATTACATCTGCCGTTTCAAATTTTTTAAAGAATTCTTCAAGGTCTTTTTTTGAGCAACCATTACCCGCTTTGCAATAACCGCAGGCATTACAGGGAATGGGATTAAGCTCATAAAGATTTACGATTTCAATCTGTGTGCCCTTTGGGAATTCACGAAGCAGAGTTCCCAAAAGCTTTGCAGTGTATCCGCTTTTACGGGGTGAGCCCATTAAAGCCATTACTTTGAGACCGTTTGAAAAATTTTCGGTGTTATCATACCCTAAAATCATTTTGATTATTCCTTTGTTTCTGTGTTTTCTTGCGCTTCAGCTTCTTTTGCAGCCTTTTGCTCGTCAATATTAGCCTGACGCTTGATTTTCTTTGTAGTAGTTTTGATGAATTCGTTTTCACGAACATCAAACTTCATAATCTTTTTATAGTTAGGAAGCTTCTGGTTAACTTCTTTAATTGCCTCGGCAATAGAATTACGGATTTCTTCCTGAGTGAGTTCCTGACGCTTAAGATTTTCCTTAATCATTTCATAGTTGGGATAAATCTGTGCAGAAACTGTTGTCTCGTCGTTTCCGCTTTCTTCACCGTAAACCATACTTTCTTCAATGAACGGATTGTTATTAAGGTAAAGCTCAACTTCTTCGGGGAAGATATTTTTACCGTTCTTTGTAACGATAACATTCTTGCAACGTCCTGTAATTCTGTAACAGTTATTCTCATCAACAACACCAAGGTCACCTGTTTTGAACCAACCGTCAGGAGTGAGCACTTGTGCAGTTGCTTCAGGGTTTTTATAATAACCCTTCATTACCATAGGACCTCTTGCCCAGATTTCGCCAACACCCAAATCGTCGGGATTGTGAATTTTCATTTCAACACCCGGAAGAGGTGTTCCAACTGAATTGGTAAGCATAAGTTTATCGTTATTAACTGATAAAATCGGTGAGGTTTCCGTAAGGCCGTAGCCAATATAGATATCAACACCCATTGTGATGAAATCTTCAACAACTCGCGGGTCGATTGCAGAAGCGCCCGTAACAATAAGACGAAGATTGCCACCAAAGGTTTGAATAACCTCGTTGAAAAGGCTTCTTCCCACTTTGTTTGTGCCTAAAAGTCTACCCGCTCTTGAAGCGTATTTGCCGACCTTGAAAATTACTCTGCCGACGTTCTTGTCTTTAATCTTCTTCATAATTTTTGCGTGAAACTTCTCTATCATAAGAGGAACCGCAACGAATATGGTAGGACCAACCTCTTTTAAATCGTGTACAATATAACGAAGTCCGCGACCAAAACTTATACACGCACCTGATGTGAGCAAGGCTAAATCAATTGCACATTCATAAGTATGATGAATAGGAAGAACAGAAAGGCTGTGGTCTTCAGGATAAACCTTAACAACACTCAAAACACTTGTAACATCATAGCAAATATTGTATTGGCTAAGGCAAACACCCTTTGAAACACCCGTTGTGCCAGATGTGAAAAGAATTGCAGCAATTGAGTCTTTGTTAACCGTAACACCGTAAAGGTTTTTGTTACCGTCGTGATAGATGTTTCTGCCTGCTTGCACATAGTCATCAAATTTAATTACGCCATCAATATCAATATTATCAAAACAACAGAATTTAAAGCCCTCAGGAAGCTCGTCTTTTCTCTTCTCAATTGCAGTAATGAATTTCTTATCGCCAAAAAGCATAACGGAATCGGAATCCTTTAAGATATCCATAACATTATCAATCATAAGTTCTTTGTCAATGGGGACAATAACATTATTACTGCAGGTAGTGGCAAGATAAGTTACCATCCATTTATAAGAGTTTGCGCCTATAACTGCAATGTGTGCACGTGAATAGCCGTCTTTTATAAGGCTGTTACCAAGATAATAAATATCGTGACGGAATTTTTTATAGGTCACCTCATAATAAACGCCGTCCTTATTTCTTAATCTGAAAGCAGGACGAGAAGAATACAACTTTTCGCTGTTGTCTATCATTTCTTTAAATGTAGTAATATGAGGGATTTCATAAAAAGGCTCGTTAATAGGGAAAATCTTTTCTCTTGTCATATCTATATACCTCTGTGTTTTTTATCGCATAGGGATAATTTATTTTATCATAAAACCGTGAAAAAAGGAATAGTATTTGCTAAATTTTACATTCTGTACACATTTATAATGATGATTTCGCGCGGTTTACGGCGTCCTTATATTCATCATAAGTTAAATATGTGTTGATTATTTTAAGAAGTGACGAAGCAGAAATTCTTTCAGGCAAATCTAATTCTTTTGCCAATGCCTTACGAATTTCGCTACTGTTGTCTCTTCCGCTAATGCCGTCTTCAAAAAAGTCTGTTCGGGTAATTTCTCGGCTTTCGGTTTTACTGTTTTCCGCACACAGCACACCCGCTTTTTCAAGTGCGGACATAATAACCTCTGTTTTCATACCCTCAACGCCCAATTTACCCTCTTTGGAAACTTCGGTTTTGCGTTTTTCTTTGCCGTAAACATCGGGCATATAAACATTTTTTATATTATCTCTTTTGGTAATTCCGTTTATAAATGAGCGTATTTTAAACCCTGCCGAGTCAGAGTCCGTCATAATTATTATTCCTCGTTTTTCCGCCAAAAAACGAATAAGCTTCTGCTTTTCTTTATCTTTAAATATGGCAAAGCCGTCGGTCTCAATGATAATCGTATCAAGAACTGCCGACAGCTTTATTTTATCGTATTTTCCTTCAACTATTACTGCCTCGTTTATTTTAATCATATTTTCACCTTGCAATGATTAAAGAAATCTGAACTATAAGCTTTTCTAAAATCAATTCTCCGCTTTGTGCTGTGCTTTTAAGAGCTCGGTCTGCATCTGCAAAGCAGTCAAAGCACTCTCGAAGCTGTGCATCTGAAAGCTTTGAAGCATATCTATTAGCATTTTTAAGGCGGAATTCCTTGTTTCTGTAATCAAAGAATTTTGCGGGGTGTGTTACGCTTTCGCCTGCAGAAATAGATTGCTTTACACGATAAATATCCACAAATGACATTAAAATTACGCCGAAAATATCAATTGGCTCGGCTTTTTGAAGCATAAGTGTATGCAAAAGTTCAAGAGCACCCTGTGCATTGTGAGAAAGAATAAGCTTTGACAAATCGAAAACCTTTGCCTCAAGCGAACGCACCGCAGTACCCTCGATATGCTCTTTTGTAATCTCATTTCCCTGCCCCGCAAAGTTACAAGCCTTCTGCACCTCGTTGAAAAGTACATTAAGGCTGTCACCTGAAAGCTCAATAAGATACGATGCAACGCTGTCGCTCATAAGGCAACCTTGACGACGTGCATAAGCACAGATAATCTTTCTTAATTCTCTGCCGTCGGGCTTTTCAAACTCAACTGCAGAAGCGAATTTTGTGAAATTATCAACAACCCATTTCCATTTTGCATTTTTGGGTTGGATTTCAATACTGTCCATCCAGAAAATTACGATTGAAGTGTCAACGGGGTTTTGAAGATATGCCGACAACTGCTCTTTCTGGTCGTTGCCGAAGGTATCAAGTGCAAAATCGCGTGCAATAACCACACAGTATTCACTCATAAATGGCATGGACTGTGCACCCTCAAGAACTTCGTCGAGGGTGTTTTCTTTACCGTCATATTTACGCAAAGAAAAGGTCTCACTACCGGGAGTTACAAACTTTCCGCAAATTTTATTCACATAAAACTGCTTTAAGTAGTCTTCACTGCCGTAAAAGAGATAGCAATTTGACATATTATTCTCTTTGAGCTGTTTTTTGATGTCATACTCTTTGAGCAAAGGCATAAATTCTTCTCCCGTTCAAAATTCTATGATTGCGGTTTCGCCCGCAGTTATTTTAACATACTCATTTTCTTCAAACGCCGTTAAATCGTCATATGTAATTATTGTATCATATCCTTTTTCATTTTTAAAGGGATTTTCTTCTGTTTCGTCGCAAATATAGACAATATTTTTACCATTGTAAGAAAACTCTATATATTCTTCATATTGTGAAAGGTTTATTTTGAAATCTCCGCCAAGATTAACAGAGCTGATGTTTTTGTCGGCTTCTTCATACATAGCAAGTCCCTCGCCACAGAAAGCGACCTTTGAAAAGTAAAAGGTCTGCTGATAATTTGAGACTTGTGAAAAGGTAAGGTCGTTTATATCAGTTACAACAAGTAATTCGGGGGATTTTTGCCCGTGACGGTTCAAAACATCTTTAAGCCAATTAACGCTTGTTTTGCCCGTGCAACCGATTATTACACTTTGGTGCTTATAATTAATGTGTATTATAGACTGTGAGTTAAATTCGCATATTTCAACTGTAGGAGTGTTGTAATCGTGAAGCACCGAGAAAAACGAAACCAAAATAAAAATTATTGATAATACAACGGATACATTTTTTATAATATGAGGAATTCTTTTTCGCATAAAATACGCAAAGACCACACATACAACCATTATTATAAGAAATTCTTTATAATAGTCATTTGACATGGGCAAGCCCGACCACTCGGCAAGTCCGATTTTCTCGGCACAAAGGCGAAGAAATCCGCTGAGTGTACCTGAAACCCAATAGGTAAGTTGTGCCAATGGAAAAATATGCAAGCAATGAAAAAACGCACCCAAAACGGTAGTAACCATAACAATCATTGCCGCGTCAACCATAAGAATATTTGAAAGCACCGACGCCCAAGGCAAAAACTCAAATTTTACAATAAACACAGGCAAAGTGCAAATTGTTGCACTTAGGGACACCGTTGAAGAAGAAATTAAAAATCTGCAAACTGAATATTTGCTTAGTCTTTTACCCACCGAGGTTGAGTAAAGCCACTTTTCAAGAGGTTTTTGAAGCACTAAAATTCCCACAGTTGAAAGAACTGTAAACCAAAGCGACACCGAATATGCCGCAAAGGGATTTGAAATCATAATAACAGTAACTCCTGCACCAATGGAGTTGAGACTATCTGCATCGCAATGTAAAGCTTTGGCAACGATGACCGTGGCTACCATTACACCCGCGCGGATTACCGAGACCGAAAACCCCGTAAGTGTAGAATAGAAAAGTAATACCGCAAGGGAAATGAGCACCGAATATCTTCTCAAAATTGAGTCTTTGCTCAAAAGCTTAATTACTCCAAACGCCCATAAGCTTAAATGCAAGCCTGACACAACAAGAAGATGCGACGAGCCTGCATAGTTGAACTGTTCAGTTGTGGATTTTTCTATCCCCGAACGGTCACCGATTGTCATTGCATTGGCAATTCCGCCGTTTTCACTCGGAAGATATGTGTAAGTAATGTTTGTAAATGCGCTTTTTATTTCACCTAAAGTTTTATAAACTAAATCAGTCTCACCCGTTCGCTCAAGACGAAACTCATCTGTTTCAAAAAAAGTGAAAAAAACCTTTGAGGCAAGGGACGAGTCAAGAAAATCACTTTCTACATATTCGCTCACATCTCTTTTGAGAGTCCCGCTAACTATTGTGCCTTCGGTAAAAAATCGGTTATCCTCTGTTACGTAACGCACCTTGTAATTCTCGTTTTCTAACTTAATTATATAAGTGTGAGCGTAATCTGAATGTGTGGGTGTTTGACAGACAACTCCTCGAATTTCAACAGTTTCGCCCATATTCTTTTCAGCAGTTATGAATTGATGTTGACAAAGTGTAAAAGTTAAAGAAAAAGCAATAACCGATGCAAGTGAAAACAGAAGAAATTTATTCTTGCGCATAGCCTTAAAGGGTAAACACAAACAAAAAATAACTGTTGCCCCAATTGTGAGAGCAACAGATGCTTTGAATGAAATATTGTAAAAAATAAGAGTCACGAAGAGCATTGAAAAGCCAATCACCGCAAAAGGTCTTTTCACCGCCCGCAACTCCTTTCAAGAAATTATTGACACATTAACATTTTAACTTTATTTCACTTTTTGTCAAGGCTTGAAAAAGCAAAATGACAGTTGTATAATACAATAAGCATTAATGTATTGGAGACTTTAAATTGGCACTTACAAGAAAACGAAGTATTGATATGACAAGCGGACCATTGTTTCGCAACATAATTTCATACACAATCCCCATAATTTTTACGGGAATTTTGCAATTACTTTTCAACGCGGCTGATTTGATTATAGTTGGGCAGTTTTGTGGCAGCATATCCGTTGCGGCGGTTGGTGCAACGGGGGCAATCACAAATCTTATTGTCAATCTTTTTGTAGGACTTTCGGTTGGTACGGGTGTTGCGGTTGCTCAAGCGCTCGGCGCTAATGACGGCAGAAAAGCCCATCGTGCAGTACATACAGCTATCCCCACAGCACTTATCGGTGGAGTAATTCTCACCCTTGTGGGTGTGACATTCTCTGAAACTTTCTTGATATGGATGGATACGCCCAAAGATGTGCTTCCTCTTTCAGCTCTTTATATGAAGATTTATTTCGCCGGCATTATTTTTATGATGATTTACAATTTCTGCGCATCAATTCTTCGTGCCGCAGGCGATACAAAATCTCCGTTAATCTTTTTAACATTTGCAGGAATTGTCAATGTTATCCTCAACATATTTTTTGTCACAGTTTTTCATTTGAATGTTGCGGGTGTTGCTTTGGCAACCACTATTTCACAAGGAATTTCAGCTTTTCTTGTGGTGCTCTCTCTTGTAAAACGAAGCGATGCGTGTCAGCTTCATTTTTCACAGTTAAAATTTTATAAGGACGAGTTTTTACAGATTTTGAAAATCGGATTGCCCGCAGGTATTCAAGGCTCACTTTTCTCGATTTCAAACGTAATTATTCAGTCTTCAATAAACTCTTTTGGTGCTGTTGTAATGTCCGGTAACGCAGCGGCGCTGAATATTGAAGGTTTTGTCTATGTGGTGCTCAATGCTTTCCATCAGACTACAATCAATTTTACGGGACAAAATGTGGGTGCAAATCAATACCGACGCGCAAAAAAGGTGTTCATCATCTGCCTTTGCTGTGTGCTTGTAATCGGTATTACCTTGTCAACAACAATGTTCCTGCTCGGTCCTAAGCTTTTATCAATCTATATCACCGATTCACCCGAAGCTATTGAATACGGACTTGTGAGAATGACTTGTTTGTTCATTCCGTTCTGTCTTTTAGGTCTTATGGATGTTTCGGGTGGCGGACTTCGTGGTATGGGTGTTTCCCTTGCCCCAATGATTATTTCGGTTGTAGGTGTCTGCGGTTTCAGAATTGGTTGGATTTACACAGTTTTCCAGTTGCCACAGTTTCATACACTTGAATGGTTGTATCATTCCTACACAATCTCATGGGGAATTACCTTTGTTGCACAAACAATAGCATATTTCGTTATTTACAACAAACGAAAAAAAGCAAAAAGATAATGCTTACCAATTGAATACTAAAAAAAATTAAAGGGGACTTGATTTAGTCCCCTTTTTTCGACAAAAAACAAGGTGTCTTACAGACACCCAACATATTTAGAATACCAAATTTTAAAGCAAATGTCAATAGAATTTCAAAAGCTTTGTTAGCAAAGTGCACAAAATCTGCGAATTGAATAATAGAAAAGTGTTAACTTTGTACAATATTACATATTGATTTCTGTGTTTTTTCGTGTTATATTATAGACACAGAAAGGAAATGGTGATACCGATGTACAGGTAAAATCAAAGGCTCAAAAAAATAAAGCTTAGTTTAAAAGAATAAAAATGGTGTAGCAAGCAGCACGGACGAAAATGAAGTTTTAATAAAACAAATTTAAAATAGATTAAGTGCTTGCAAACTAAAGTTTATTTTAAAAAGAGCCGACCTTAACAAAGCCTTCAAAAATTAGTTCTGAAACATGAAAGGGTCTCGCTTTTCGAGAATAATTGATGACTGTAAAAAGTGTTGAACGGAATGAAGAAATGAGTGAAGGCAAATTTAAGAAAGAGAGGTAAATAAAAAGATGTTAGATATCAAGAGTGAACAGAAGTAACCCCCCGGTCAGTGAAAGGCGTGTAAAGAAACGTCGACCTCGGGGGTTACTTCTTTTTTTATGACATTTTTTAATAATTGATTGTTGTGTCGTCCTTTAGGGGCGATTTTTTATGCCTTATTTTCTTTAGGCAAAGTTTTCAGAAGAATAAGCGAATAAGAAACCTCAATCACGGTGAGAACGATAGCAACTGTAATTTCAACCGTAGGGGTAATATCTTCATTGGCAAAAGCACTTAAGCAGTTGACTATACTGTGAGTTATAATGCAGGGCAAAAGAGTTTTACCGCGATAAAAAATAATTACGAATAAAAATCCCGCCGCCATAGCATAAACCACCTGACAGAGATTTGACAAGAGGTTTGCGCCACTGCCGTTTACAAGATTTATAATATGTCCTATTCCAAAGGTAATGCTTGATACGATTATTGCAGATTTCATATCGTTCTTTGCCATTGCTTTAAAAAGAAATCCGCGGAAAATAATTTCTTCTAAAAATCCTACACAGAGCATACTCACCATATAAAGCAATGTTTCGGGTAAAGACAAATTCATTTTTACACCAAGCCACAAATTACAGGTAGATATAATCACAAGTGGTATGTAATATAAAAATTTTGAAGACTTTACATCTGTTTTGCAAAGTCCGTATTTTTCAAAAAATCCTTGTTTCTTAATCCAGATAAGCACAACCGCCGACAAAACAATGTGAAAAATAAAGGTTAATGATTTTTCTATACCTATTGCACCCGAAAACCCGTCAGCAAGGCTTGTGCCTACCACATAAATTACAATCCACAAAATTGAAAATCCAACTTCGCTTTTCTCATAAAGCTTATTCATTCTCATCACCTTAAAAACAAACAATAAAAACTATAATTATTATACTATTCATTTGTCGCGGTTTCAATACATACTTTTTATTGAAATTGGCTATGTTATATGATAAAATTATGATAATTCAGCACATCGGGAGGATGGAATTGTGCATTTACTCAAAGTTGACAAAGAACACTATCAAGGTCAGGCAGACCCATATATTTTAAAATCGGGTGGCAGATATTATATTTATGTCACAGGACACGACGCAGTTTACGCTTATCAATCTGACAGTCTTTTTGAGGGTTGGGAATATTACGGCGTAGTTATGACCGTGCCAAATCACGATTCATTCTGGGCACCAAGCGTTATTGAGCTTGACGGTAAATTCTATATGTATAATTCAATCGAGATTTACAACGATACACCCGATAAGGGCGGTCACAGGGGAGCAATGCACGTGTCGGTTGCCGATAATCCTCTTGGACCTTTCACAAATACAACGCAAATTTTACACCCATTCTCAATAGACTCACATATTGTTAAAAACGAAGCGGGGCTTTTCCTTTTCTACTCTGCAAATCGTTTTGAGGGCGAGCGAATTGGCACTTGCATTTATGTTGACAAAATGCTTGACCCATTCACCCCTGCAGGCGAGCCCGTTTTAGTAGTTGAGCCCACACTTGACGAAGACATTTATCGCCGTGACCGTTACAAAAAAGGTCAGCACTGGCACACAATTGAGGGTGCATTCTACTTCAAAGAGGGCGATTGGCACTATCTTATGTATTCTGGCAACTGCTTTGAACAGCCCACATATTACATAGGCTATGCAAGAGCGAAAACCGATGAAACAGACCTTACTAAAATCAAGTTCGAGAAATATCCTGACGCAAATACATATCACCCCGTACTCAAAGCAAATGAGTTTGAAGAAGGCACAGGCCACCACTCAATGATTAAAGAGGACGGTCAATGGTATGCAATCTATCACGCGAGAGATTATGGTGATAAGCTCAACGCCTTTGATGCACGAAACGCAAGAATTTGTAAAATCAATGTTGAAGACGGTATAATCACCGCTGAAAGATATAAAGACCATATATAGCAAAAAGACCTTTGGGTGAACCAAAGGTCTTTCTTATTATTCTTCACTAAAGTTATCTTTACCAACTCCACAAAGTGGACAAACAAAATCGTCGGGTAAATCTTCAAATTTTGTTCCGGGAGCAATGCCGTTATCAGGGTCACCGAGTTCTTCGTCATAAACCCAACCGCATACATCACATACATATTTCACTGCAAGTCACCTCCCGTTCAGTTTTTGCACAACTCCTCCGCAAGTGCGCTGAGTTGTGCTGTACTATCATCATTAAGTGCAGACAGAATTCTTACTGTTGCATCTGTATATGTCAAATTTTTGGAGTTTTCAAGCATCTTCTTCATCACCTTTGTTGCCACAGGTGCCCAGCTTCCGTTTTCAACAAAGCCGATTGTTCGGTTTTTAAATCCGCGTTCTGTAAGATGATTGATAAACTCACGCATAAATGGGAAAACATCTGAATTATATGTGGTTGTTGCAAGAACGATTTTGCCGTATCTGAAAGCGTCTTCAACTGCCTCTGCCATGTCTGAGCGGGCAAGGTCATTTATAACAACCTTAGGGCAACCTTTCTCTTTGAGCATTTCAGCGAGCTTTTCAACTGCTTTCTTTGTGTTGCCGTAAACTGATGTATAGGCAATCACAACACCATCGCTCTCAACACCATAGCTTGACCAGATATCATAAAGATTAATATAATATCCAAGATTTTCATTTAGCACTGGTCCGTGTAACGGACAAATAATTTCAATATCGAGTGCAGATGCCTTTTTAAGAAGTGCCTGCACCTGTGCGCCGTATTTACCAACAATGCCGATATAATAGCGTCTTGCCTCACAAGCCCAATCCTCTTCTACATCAAGAGCACCGAATTTGCCAAAACCGTCAGCAGAGAAAAGAACTTTATCTGTGCTGTCATAGGTCACAATAACCTCGGGCCAATGCACCATTGGTGCGGTATAGAAAGTCAATTCGTGTTTGCCGAGTGAAAGCTGAGCACCCTCACCCACTACAATCTGTTTGTCTGCAAAATCCGTACCGAAAAATTGTTTCATCATCTTGAAAGCTGCCGCAGATGCAACAATTTTAGAATTCGGATAAGCATTTACAAAGCTTACAATGTTGGCTGAATGGTCAGGCTCCATATGCTGAACAACAAGATAGTCAGGCTCTCTTTCACCAAGAGCGTTCTTAATATTACCGAGCCATTCTTCTGTAAAATTCACGTCAACAGAATCCATAATTGCGATTTTCTCGTCGATAATTGCATATGAATTGTATGCCATACCGTTGGGCACATCATACTGACCCTCAAACAAGTCGATTTTATGGTCGTTAACACCAATATATTTAATATCATTTGAAATTATCATTATTTTTACCTCTGCGTTTTATTTTATACAATTATACAACAGAATTCCTGACAATTCAATGTATAATTGTTGACAGTTTATTGTTGCGGAATATAGGTGTAGGCTTTAAATCCGTCGGAATAGCGTTGTTCTCCGTCAGGAAGCACCCACATAGCCTCTACATTTTCCATTGATTTGACAAGGTTTAATCCGTCTTCGTAATCCATAAGGAAAAGTGCAGTTGACATTGCATCACCAAGTCCCGAATCATCAGTAAGCACTGAAACTGAACGATATTTTGTGCCGGGCATAAGCGTTGCTGGGTCAATAATATGGTGATAATTTTCGCCATTAACCACATAAAAGCGTTGATATGTTCCACTTGTCACAAGGCTCTCGCCACTTAAATGAAGAAATTCGATATATGGTTTCTCTTCATTATCAACATCGGGGTTTTCAATGCCCACATTCCATGGATTTTCGCCTGCCTGCCCGATTGTACGAACATTTCCGCCCAGATTAAGAAGATATCCTTTAATCCCTTTTTCTTCCAAGTATTCCGCTATTTTTTCTGCTGCATAGCCCTTTGCGATTGCGCCTACGTCAAGGCTCATTTCAGGGTCCGCAAGAAAGACTGTGTTTTTTTCATCATCAATAATCAGATTTTCAATATTTGTATGCTTTGCCGCCTCTTGTAATTTTTCCATAGGAGGAAGTTCTGCATTTGCGGGGTCATCAAGACCCTCGTTTCGATAAATATGCCATATTTTAAGCACACTACCCATTGCAATATTCACATTTCCATCGGTCTCAGTATACATTTCCTTGGCAAAGGTAAGCATATCGATAATTCTCTGGTCAACTTCTACCTCGGTGTGCTTGCCATCAACAAGGTCATTAATTGTCACAAGGTTATTTAAATCCTCATATCTGTTATAAATGGTAAAAAGTTTATGATACTCATTAAGCAATGTCTTAACTTCTTCACAGACTGCTTTGAATTCTTCTTCACTTTCTTCGTAACCAATTATAGTTGTTACTGTGTCAAAATACTCAAAGTAATATTCACTGAATTTATTAAGCTTTGGTGTTTTGTTGCAACCCGCAAGGCTGAAGGATTGCACGAGTAACAATGAAATTATTAATACTGATGAAATTACTTTTTTCATTTTAACACTTCCAATAAAAAAGGGATGTTGCGCGAACAACATCCCCGAATTTTTAATTTGCAATTAAGCAACTGTTGCAGCAGCAACTGCAGCAGCAACCATATCAGCAACAGCGATTGTGCAACCTGCTGTAGCAAGGTCGCCTGTGCCGTAACCCTTATCATCAGCAAATGCTGCGAAATCAGCAGCCTTCTTGCCAACAAGAGCCTTGTCAAATTCAGCAGCCTGTGCATACCACTCAAGAACCTTACCGTCGCCATTCAAGTCGATGTTTGCACCATATGTTGCCATATTGTAATCATCGCCCTGTTCAAGCTTTGACTTAACAGCAGCTGTTGTATCAACTGTAGCTTCGCCCTTAGCATTGAATGTAATCTTACCCTGTGTGCAGTCTGTCTTAGCAACTACAACCTTGCCCTCTGCATCTGTAACAGCAGCAACAACTGTTGTGTCAACCTGATTAAGACCATCTGCTTCTTCAGTAGCATCCTTATTATCGTGAGATGCTGATGTTACAAGAGCAACCTTGAGATTGTTTTCAGCAGTAGCTGTTGATTCAACAGCACTGTTAACTGCCTTTTCAAGAGCTGTAACAAAATCTGTTACGTGAATTGTGCAACCTGCTGTTGCAAGGTCGCCTGTTGCGTAACCGTCTTCTGCCATATAAGCCTTAACTTCAGCAAGAGTTTTGCCTGTAGCTGTTGTCATGAAAGCATCAGCCTGTGCGTTCCACTCAAGAACCTTACCGTCGCCATTCTTATCCATGTTTGCGCCGAACTCAGCCATATGATAATCTGTACCCTTATCATACTTTGTTCTGAAGTCTGTTACATCAACCTTTTTGCCTTCTGAAGTCCATGTGGGCTTAATCTGAGCTGTATCAAGGTCAATCTTTACGATTTTGCCTTCAGCATCAAGAAGAACTGCAACTGCTGTTGTGTTGAATTCGCCTTCACCGTTGTTTTCGCCGTCAGCGTTCTTTGTTGCACCATAGTTAGCAACTACGCCAAGACCGAACTTAAGAGGTGCTTCTTTTTTGCCGCAACCTGCAAGAGCAACAACTGCGAAGAGCATTACTACTGCAAGAGCTACACTGAGAATCTTTTTCATAGTGAATTTCTCCTTAAAAAAATTTTTATAAATGGGGTATATGTACCCACAAATTTACAGTTAGATTATTGCACAAAAAAGCCTATTTGTCAACACACTGTCGACAAATAGGCTCACAAAAATTAATTACATTTTTGTTACATTTTCACCTTTTCAAGACGTTTCAAAAGTAAAGCACCTGCAACTCCTATAAAAACACCTGCAATAGTTCCCGTAATACTGAGAACTATCATATAATACCCCAACTGTGTTGTATCAAAAAGTGCAATTGCAACAAGAATCTGGCCTAAATTGTGGCTTATTCCGCCAACAACGCTCACACCAACCGTTGAGAAAATATTGAGTTTTTTACAGATTGCCATAAGAACAAGGCTCAAAGTTGCACCCACAACGCTATAAATAAGCATCATACCGCTACCGAAAAGCAAGAATGACGAGAAAAGCACTCTTATTAACGACACAAGTGCTGCCTCTTTAACTCCAAGCTTATAAAGCAGAATTATGATTATTATATTGGGAAGTCCCATCTTTATGCCGGGAACTGCTGTCCAAACAGGAGGCAGAAGCGACTCAACATAAGACAGAACAAGTGCAACGGCTGTGAATACACCCAACATTGCAAGTCTTGTTACTTTATTCTTTTTCATAGACTGCTCCAAAAAGGAAAATGTTAAAAAAATTTAAACTGCCACATCAAGCTCAGCATCAGCATTCTCTGCCACAATTTCAATTACAACCTTATGTGGCAGGCAGACGATAGTTTCACCCACATACTGTGCAGCACGGGTTTCGGCACAAATACCGTCAGGACAATTCGCCTCACTAACATATGCCTTACCATCTTTGATTGTCAGAACATTGATGTTTTCGTTATTTTCACCTGTGGTGATTGTTACCTCTGTATCAACAGAAAGCGGATAGACTGCGGTCTGCTCGCCATCAATATTTACTGCGGCGTAAGCTCCCGCCTCTTTATTGAGTCCGAAAAACAAAAGTCCTGCCGCCGCTATAACTGCTATAACGGCGACAAGAATAATGTCATTGCGTAATTTCCGCTTTTTGTCAGAAGCAACAGAATTTTTATTCTGTGATTCTTTCATAAATCAATAACCAATTCTGCCTGTTGCAAAATCAACAAGTTTCAAGCAACCCTGTGGACATACTTCAGTACAGATGCCACAATTAGCACATTTATCGTAATCGATTGATGCAAAGTTATCTGTAACTACAATTGCACCCTCAGGACAAATCTTTTCACACTTTTTACATCCAATACAAGTATTGTCGCAGTTTTTGCGTGAAACAGCGCCCTTTTCAGCATTACTGCAAGCAACAACTGCTGCAGCATCCTTTGGAACAAGATTGATAATGCTCTTGGGACAAGTCTTAACACATTTGCCACAACCTATACATGTGCGGGGGTCGATGTGAGCAAGGCCATCGTGAATACAGATTGCATCTACAGGACAAACTGCTGAGCAATCACCACAACCCACACAACCGTATTTACATGAGAAAGGTCCGCCGTAAATCATTTTTGCTGCTTCACAGCCTTGAATACCTTCATAAATTACAGTTGACTTGACCGCATGGCAATCACCATTACAAGCAACGAACGCAACCTTGGGAGCTTCTGACTTAACAGAAATACCGAGAATATCTGAAAGCTGAGATGCAACATCTGCACCACCGGGAATACAGAGGTTTGCTTCTGCTTTTCCCTCTGCTACTGCTTCAGCATAAGCGTCACAACCTGCGTATCCGCAAGCACCGCAGTTTGCACCGGGAAGGCACTCGCGAACTTTTTTTGCAGTTTCATTTTCAGGAACTGCGAAGAAATGAGAAGCCACTGCAAGCAATATACCTGCAATAAGGCCAACTGCCGCCACTACAAGAAGAGCTGTTAAAATTTCCATATTAATTACCCTCCTTATGCAAGTAAGTTTTCAACGATTCCGGCAAAGCCGAAGAATGCCATTGAAATGAATGATGCGGCTACAAGTGTTACGGGAAGTCCCTTAAAGCTTTCGGGGACGTCACTCTCTTCAATACGTGAACGCATACCTGAGAAGAGTACCATTGCAAGAAGGAAGCCAAGACCGCAACCCAATGAGCTTACCATTGAGAAAAGGAAAGCATTGGGCTCTGTAACGCCGTAATCTGTAATATTATTGATTGTTACACCAAGAACTGCACAGTTTGTTGTGATAAGAGGAAGATAAACACCCAAGCTCTTATGAAGTGCAGGGATAAACTTCTTCAAGAAAATTTCAATAAACTGAACAAGTGCCGCAATAACAAGAATGAATACGATTGTCTGCATATATCCCATTTTAAGAGGCTCAAGAATGTAAGCCTGAATGGGCCATGTTACTGCAGTTGCAACGAGCATAACGAAAATAACTGAAAGTCCCATACCAACTGACTGGTTAACCTTCTTTGAAACGCCAAGGAATGGGCAGATACCTAAAAATCGGCTAAGAACATAGTTATCAACGAGCACAGAAGACATAATAATGATGATTAAGGTTTTTACCATTTCCATTTATTTGCCCTCCTTTTCTGCTGATGCGCAACCGCCACTACAGCTTGCCGCTGAAGGACAGCCTGCACAAGAAAATTCCTTTTTCTTAATAAGCTTGCCCTTTGTAATCTTATTAACTACAGCAATAAGAAGACCATAAACCATAAGACCGCCGGGAGCTTTTGCAAGCACACTGATTGTAAATCCGTTTTCTACAAGGAAAGGAATTTCATTACCTGCAAATGTGCCTGCGCCAAGAACTTCACGAACAACCGCCATTGCAAGAAGAGCAATTGTGAAGCCCAAGCCCATACCAATACCGTCAAGTGCTGACTTGCCAATTGAATTTTTGCTTGCAAACATTTCTGCACGACCTAAGATAATACAGTTTACAGTAATAAGTGCAAGGTAAACGCCCAAGGTTTCATACAAATCGGGCAAGAATGCATGAATAATCATCTGAACGATTGTAACGAAGCCTGCTATCACAACTATGTAACAAGGAATTCGTACTGTTTCGGGAATGAATTTACGAAGTGCTGAGATAACAATATTTGAGCAGATTAAAACTGCCATTGTTGCAAGGCCCATACCCAAAGCACCGTCTACAGTTGTAGTTGTAGCAAGTGTTGGGCATGTTCCGAGAATAAGAACGAAAACGGGGTTTTCACGGAGGAGACCTTTTAAGAGAATTGACATATTATTTTCTTTACTCATTTTTAAGCCACTCCTTCCATAATTTTAACGGCTTCAATTGCCTTGCCGATACCGGTCTTGTAACCATTTGTTGTGATTGTTGCACCGCTGATTGCGTCGATATCTTTGTAGTTTGTTTCGTCTTTGCCGTTGAACTGTGAATAGAATTCTTTATCAGCACAAGCCGAACCGATACCGTCTGTCTCTGTCTGCTTTGTTGTTACGCAGTTGATAATCTTACCCTCAGCTGTTAAAGCAACCTTAATGTAAATATATTCACCTGATGGGTTATAGTAATGGTCGCCGTTGATACCGAAGCCCGCTGCGTGAAGCTCGATTACATAGTTACCGCTTGCAGTCTTATATGCCTTATCAACGTGTGAAGGCATATCAGCATACTTTGTAATATCAATTTCTTCCATTGAGGAGTTTGCCATAATCTTAGCAGCTGCCTCAATATTAGCCTTAACATCTTCAGCTACTTCAGAAACTACAACACCGTTTGCATCAACGCCAACGAATATCGCTTCTTCGCCCTCGCCTGTTACATAAACAGAGCCTGCGCCGTTGTCTGCTGTGTAAACTGCTGAAACACCTTCAAGAGCTTCACAGATAAATAATTCTGTGAACTTATCGCCTGCAGGAAGAGCTGCAGCAAGGTTATCAGCAAGAATTTGTTCAGGCGTACGAATATCAACACTTGCGCCACCAAGAATAGCCGCAGAATTTATAGCATCTTTAACTGCGCCCTTGTAAGCACCCGTTGTCATTGTTGCACCTGAAACCGTTGCAAGGCTATCAATTGTGTCTGCGGTTGCGCCAATTGTTGTTTCACCAAAAGTTTTTTCAACACCCAAGGTTTCGTTACTTGAAAGGCAAACTGCACCTGTTACTGTACCGCCAGCGTCAACGCCGCACATAATAATCATATCGGGACCATAACCTGTTGCGGTAACCTTAAATACACCGCCACCATTCGATGCTGTATATGCTTCAAGAACTGACTCGGGGAATGTATATTGTGTCATATCAACTGCAGTGAAGTCGCCACCGTCGGGCATAACAACAAGTAATGCTTCGTTAGCGGCCGCACCTGCATTTTTCTCAATAATAGGAGCTGTGAGCTTGTTTGTTGCAGCAAGAAGAGCCGCAACCACTGCACAGATTACTGTAAGGGAGATGATGCTTTTCAAATACTTTTTCATTTCTTTGCACCTCCGAACAGTTTGCGTGTGCATTTTCCGTCAATAAAGGGATTTACAATATTCATAAGAAGAATTGCAAATGAAACACCTTCGGGATATGCACCCCAGAATCTGATAAGTACTGTAATCACACCTGCGCCGATACCAAAAATAATCTTACCTTTTGCAGTTGAGGGTGAGGTAACATAATCAGTTGCCATAAAGAATGCACCGATTAAAAGTCCGCCTGAAAGAGTCCAGGCAAGAGCCATCTCAAAGTTACCACCTTCAACAAGAAGTGTGAAGAGGAATGCTGTGCCGATAAAAGCTACGGGAATATGCCAGCTGATTACCTTACGAACAAGAAGGTAAACGCCACCGATGATGAGTGCCAATGCACAGGTTTCACCAATAGCACCGCCGTTTTTACCGAGCAAGAGGTCCATAAGATTAGGAACAACACCATTATCAAGGTCTGTGAGAGGTGTAGCACCTGATGCAGAATCCATACCTGCGGGGAATACTGCCGCTGTCATTGAACCGAAAGCAATAAGCATAAATACGCGGGCTGTAATTGCAGGGTTAACAATGTTTTTGCCAAGTCCGCCGAATACGCATTTTACAATGATAATTGCAAATGCAGAGCCAACTGCTGCCTGCCACAACGGAATATTTGCAGGAAGATTGAGAGCAAGAAGAAGACCTGTAACTACAGAACTCAAATCACTTACTGTCTGCTCTTTTTTTACAATGATATTAAAGAGAAGCTCGCAAACAACCGCTGAAATTACGCAGGTTGCAATTACAAGCAATGCGTCAATTCCAAAGAGTACAACACCTGCAATTGTTGCGGGAAGAAGAGCGATAATCACATCAAGCATTATGCCCTGAGTTGATTTCTTACCATGAATATGGGGAGAAACCGAAACATGAAGCTTTTCCATTATGCGTTAGCCTCCTTTTCCTTATGCTCTTTAAGAGCGATTTTTGCAAGCTTATTTGTCTGAACAAGAGGACGGTTTGCCGGACAACCAAATGAACAGCAACCGCATTCCATACAAATTTCAACGCCTGCTTTTTCTACCATTTCCATATCGCCTATCTTATATCCCTTTGCAATAGCGGGAACATTGATGCCGAATGGGCAGTTGTTAATACAAGCACCGCAACGGATACAAGCTGTAGTTTTAGGAGTTTTGGTTTCTTTCTTATCAAAAGCAATAAGTGCATTTGTGTGCTTAAGCACGGGAACATCAAGATTAGGAACTGCAACGCCCATCATTGGACCACCGTAAATAACTTTTTCGGGGTCACACTTAAAGCCACCGCAGAAGTCAAACACTTCACCGACTGTTGTGCCGACAGGAACGATAACGTTCTTAGGCTCTTTTACTGCACCGCCGTCAACTGTAACAGTTCTTTCAACGAGAGGCATACCTGTTTTAAGATAAGCACCTATGTAAGCCATTGTTGATGAGTTGCATACAATACAACCAACATCTGCGGGAAGCTGTCCCAGTTTAATCTGTTTACCTGTTGTGTGGTAAACAAGAACTTTTTCACCGCCCTGCGGATAAATTGCAGGAAGAGTTGCAACCTTAACCTTGCTGTTCTTTGAAGCAATTTCGTTCATTTTAGCAATTGCTTCAGGCTTATTCTTTTCAATGCCGATAACAATTTTTGCAAAATTAAAATATTTATCGAGGGTTTCAATAGCGAGTGCAATATCGTCTGCCTTTTCTACCATTGTAAGAGAGTCACTTGTAATATAAGGCTCACACTCTGCACCGTTAATTACAAGAGTATCAACATCCTTGTCAGTTGCAAGCTTTACATATGTAGGGAAACCTGCACCGCCAAGACCTACGATACCGCTTTTCTTAACAGCCTCGATTAAATCCTCCTTACTGTTCACTTCGGGAGGTGCTACTTTAGAGTCTACGGTCATTGCGCCGTCAGACTCGATTGTGATTGCAGGTACTGCACTGCCGTTTGAGAGAACAACATCCGCAATCTTTTTGACTGTTCCCGACACGCTTGAATAAACGGGTGAAGAAATAAATCCGTTTTGTTCAGCTACTAAAGTGCCCACATCCACGTGGTCGCCAACTTTAACAACGGGAATGGCCTGTTTGCCGATATGCATTACTGTGGGCAGAGTAACTGATTTTACATCAGTCATTCTTACAGCTGACATATTGGCTGTGTTTTTTCTGTGAGGTACGTGAATACCACGAAGAGAAAAAGCCATTTCTAATTGACCTACCTTTCTGAAATCCGTATCATAAACAGTTTTGCGCCTTCCTCGGAACACACTACTGCACAATACATAAAATGTCAATGTATATTATATAACCGAGGCGAAAATATGTCAACGAATTAAGGGCAATCTTTTATTGGGAAAACTGTTAAAAATTAGCCTTATTTTTTGTTGAAAATCGTGGTATTTTATGTTGACTTTGCAATTATAAAGGAGTATTATTAAGCCGTTTAATATAACTTTTTTATTATACCTATTTATATGGTGCTCGAGGAGGCACGTTTTTATGATAATTCTACTTTTTCTTCTTTGGATACTTCTAAACGGCAGATTTACCGCTGACACAGGTATGTTACAGATAGTTATTGTGGGCGTTGTAGTTGCAGGTCTTGCCTATTGGTTTGCTCATAAGGCATTGGGATATACCCTCAAAGCAGAGCTTCGTATGCTGAAAAAGGCACCCATACTCATCGCCTATCTTTTCTTGCTTATCAAAGAGATAATCGTGGCAAACATTCAGATGATGAAAATTGTCACAAGTAAAAAAGCAGAAATTCATCCTGTAATGGTAAAAATCAAAGTTCCGTTAAAGACAAGCTTTGCAAGGGTGCTTCTTGCAAACTCGATTACCCTCACCCCCGGCACAATCACAGCAGAGCTTGAGGGTGATGAATTCACTATTCACTGTGTTGATATTGCTTTTTCAGAAGGTATGGAAAACAGTTCTTTTGTAAGAATGCTTGAAAGGTTGGAAAAATAATATGATAGAACAAGCTTATTCATACTTATATATTGCCGTCTGCATTTGTCTTGGCGTTGCAGTTATCGGGGCTCTTATCCGTTCAATCACGGCAAAAACAATTATCGGCAGATTTATCGGCATCAATATGCTCACAACAATTGTACTTATTGTGATTTGTATTCTTACACTTTTCTTAAAAGAGGCATATTTGCCCGACATTGCATTGATTTATGCACTCTTAAGTTGTATCGCTGTAATTCTTTTAAGTAAAATTTATATTAATCTTTTCAAAAAAGACAAAGGGGGTAAAAAGTAATGCTTGAGTGGTTACGTTTCGGGCTTGTGGCAGCACTTTTTGCCGCAGGACTTATTGTTCTTTTCATCTCGATTTTCGGCACATTCCGTTTCGACTATTCTCTTAACCGTATGCACTCGTCAGCAATGTGCGACACACTGGTGCTTATGCTTTTTGTTACCGCCTGCGTAATTGCGTCAGGTATAAACGTTGTTTCAGCAAAGTTCATTTTATTGGTATTGGTAATGTGGTGCACAAGCCCCGTGGTATCTCACGTGTTTGTCAAAACCAAATATCTTACCGACGCAAATCTTTGTGAGCACTGCGATATTCACATTGACGACGCAGAACTCCACAAAAACGAAATCAAAAAGGAGGAAGAAAAATAATGGAAGATTTTATCACCGTATTTCGAATTCTTCTTCTCATTTCACTTGTAATATGTGCAATTGCTACTGCTCTTTCAAAAAGAGTTATGACCGCAGTTATTGTTTTTACTTCTTACAGCATTGTTATGGCAGTTGTATGGCTCTTGCTTCGCTCACCTGACTTGGCCATTACCGAAGCGGCTGTTGGTGCAGGTGTTAATGGCGTGCTTTTCTTCTTAACTCTCCGTAAGCTTCATCTTATTGATAAGGATTTCAAAAATGATGAAACAACAAAACTTTCAGAAGAGGTGAATGAAAATGAAGAAAAATAAATTCACCGAAAACTTTAAGCAGTGGTACGAGGGTAATTTAAGCTTTGATGAAAAGATTTCACAGCCTATTGAGAAAATCTCCGTTGAGCACACTCCCGACGAGCCTCACCACATAAGAAAGAAAATCCGCACATTCCAAAGGCTTGAAAACGAAGAGCTTAAGGTTTCAAAAGTAGGATACAGATTTTTCTCAGTAATTTTCTGCATTGTTATTTGTGCGGTGCTTATAGGTACAGTTAATTTCCTGCCCGGCTTTGCAGACGAAAATGCCCCCACCGCAAACGAGGTTTATGAACATTATGTTGGTGAGGGCAGGGAACAGACGGGCGCAGTAAACACAGTTGCAGGTATGATTCTTGATTATCGTGCATTTGATACCCTTGGCGAGTCATTTGTGCTTTTCACCGCTACCTGTGCAGTGCTTTTGCTTCTTGAAAAGGCAAAAAATGCCCCAATCAAGAAAAAAGAGACGTTCACATTCACAAATGACCCTATAATTTGCCTTGTGGTTAAAATTATTGTTCCGATTATCATTGTTTTCGGTATTTATGTGCTCTTTAACGGTCACTTGTCCCCCGGCGGTGGATTTTCGGGTGGTGCAATTTTGGGCACAGGATTTATTCTGTTCGCAATGGCGTTCGGTGAAGATGTTGCGGCAAAGGTAATTTCGGCAAAAGCAGTTAAGATTATTACAATCTGCTCACTTTCATTTTATTGCCTTTCAAAGAGCTACTCTTTCTTTACCGGTAACGAATTCAACGGCATTCATTCTATTATAGGCCCCGGAACACCCGGCGATTTCCTTTCAGGCGGACTTATTCTGCCTCTTAACTTGGCTGTTGGTCTTGTTGTTTGCTGCACAATGTACAGCTTCTATATGATTTTCAAAAGGGGGCGTCTTGATTGAATTTTCTGATTAACTATGAAGAAGTAACCTCAATGATACTCTTCGCAATCGGCTTTACAATGCTTGTTTTCTCAAAGAATATTATGAAGAAAATTCTCGGTCTTAACATTATGGACACGGGCGTTTACCTTTTCTTAGCTTCAATGGGATATATTGAAGACAAGCTTACTCCAATTGTACCCCCCACGGGCGAAGTTAATGCGCTTGACTATATCAACCCAATCCCTGCAGGTCTTGTTCTTACTGGAATTGTTGTTTCAGTCAGCTTTTCAGCACTTATGCTTGCCCTCACCGTGCGTCTTTACAAAAAATACCGCACATTAAATCTTGATGAGATTTACGAAAAATGCAGCAGAGAGGACGGGGATGAATAATGGAATTTATTAAGAATTTTCCCTTTATTACAATCGTTTTATCCTTGTTCTGTGCAGTTATCTGCTATGCCTTTAAGGATAAAAAAGCCCGCCTTGTTTCATATTTTCTGTTAATTTCATCAGGGGTTATGTCAGCGAGCGTGCTTGTTTATAACCTTTTCTCTGAAACAGGCTATTTTGCTTACAGAATGGGTCATTACGATGCACCAATCGGTAACGAAATCTCTGCGGGACTTTTAGAGCCATTCTTCGCACTTTTGTTTGAAATTGTTATGTTCCTTTCAATTACGGGCGGATATAACAGAATACAAAAAGATGTAGAAGCAGAAAAACAGAGATTTTTCTACATTATGATAAATCTCACCCACGCGGCATTAATGTCACTTTGCTATACAAACGACATTTACACCGCCTATGTATTCATTGAGGTTTGCACCATTGCTTCTTGTGCTCTCCTTATGGCAAGCAAAAGAACCCGCTCACTTGTTGCGGCTACACGCTATACAATTTTCAGCCTTATCGGTTCAAGCCTTGTGCTTATAGGTATTGTTCTTCTTTATTCTGTAACGGGGCATTTGCTTTTTCCACAGATTTACGAAACAATTCAGGCACTTTGGGCAACCGGACAATACACCGCCCCACTTACAATTGCGCTTGGTCTTATAGTTTCAGGTCTTGCAATTAAGAGCGGTATGTTCCCGTTCCATTGGTGGATGCCCGATACCTATGGCACAGCAACACCCTCAGCGTCAGGTATTCTTTCAGGTGTAGTTTCAAAGGGATACATTTTCTTACTTCTTAAAATGATTTACCGAGTTATCGGCACAGATGTTTATATGGAATCGGGAATTCACAATATTCTCTTTGTATTCGGTATCTGCGGAATGGTTGTGGGCTCTGTTTCAGCAATCAGAACCTCAAACATCACTTTTATGACTGCCTATTCCTCTGCTGCTCAAATCGGTTATATCTATATGGGACTTGGTCTTGGAACAAAAGAGGCTCTTCTCGCGTCACTTTTCCAAATTGTTGCCCACGCACTCACAAAGCCCATGCTTTTCCTCGCGGCAAGCGGACTTTCAGACACAGTTGGTGGCAAACAGGATTTCGATTCACTTCGTTCCTCTGCCCACTACAACAAGCCTGCGGGTATTGCCTTTGCAGCAGGTGCATTCTCAATGGTAGGTATTCCTATCTTCGCAGGCTTTATTCCAAAGCTTCTTTTCTCAATTTCAGCCTTTGGGCACGACTGGAAAACCTATATTGTGCTTATAGCACTCGCAATCAGTACAATTCTTAATGTTATCTATTTCCTGCGCACACTTATTAACATTTACAGTCCTGCAATTGTAAATCTTGAACGCAAAAAGATTACTTTCAAATCCATTAAAGTATTTGCGGTTGTTGTGCTTGTTATGGCGGCAATCAACCTTGCGGTAGGACTTCACTCACAACCCATAATCTCTCTCTTCCAAAAAGGAATAGAGATTTTTATGAATATTCGTTAAGGGGGATTTTGAATTATGTTTTCTATGCTTTTTACAATTGTTTTCCCCTTTGCTTGCGGACTTTTAATGCCACTTTTGAAGAAACTCAATGACCGTAAGATTAAATCGGCAATTCTTATTTCTTTACAGACAGTTATAACACTTTTTGGTATTCTTACAGTTTTTGGTGACAACATTTCAACTAAAAGCTTTACCTTTGCTGATAATCTTACCGTCGGATTTACCGCTGATTTAGTTGCAAAGATATTCTGTGCAATTGTTACTGTTGCGTGGTTGCTTGTGACAATTTACGCAAGTGTTTATATGAAGCACGAAAAAAGTGAAGAAAGATTTTTCCTTTTCTCATTTTTAACTGAGGGTGCAATGCTTGGCGCGGCATTCTCAAACAGTCTTGTTTCAATGTATGTTTTCTATGAGCTTGTAACAATCTTCTCAATGCCCTTGGTGCTTCACTCACTTTCAAAGGAATCTGTTTCGGCGGCTAAGAAATATCTCTACTACTCAATCGCGGGTGCATTTATGGCACTTTTCGGAATTTTCGTTATCGGTGCAAACGCGGATACGCTGAATTTTGTGGCAGGCGGAATGCTTGAAAGTGCAACTCCCCTTGTGCTTGCGGCTGTATTCGTAATGTGCCTCGGCTTCGGTGCAAAGGCAGGTTTATTCCCACTTCACGGCTGGTTGCCAACCGCTCACCCCGTAGCCCCCGCCCCTGCAAGTGCTTTGCTTTCAGGTATTATTGCCAAAGCGGGTGTGCTTGCAATTATCAGAACAGTTTTCTTCACTGTTGGTGCTGACAACATTTCGGGCACTTGGGTACAGACCGCATTACTTATTCTTTCACTTTTAACTGTGCTTATGGGCTCAATGATGGCTTATCGCGAAAAGGTATTCAAAAAACGTCTCGCCTATTCAACCGTCAGCCAGATTTCATATGTACTCTGCGGAATTTTCCTCTTCACAGAAGCAGGCGTTCAGGGTGCATTATGGCAGATTATCTTCCACGCGGTTGTTAAAGTAGGCTTATTCCTTTGCGCAGGTGCAGTAATCTTCCTTTACGGCAAAACAAGGGTTGATGAACTTAAAGGACTTGGCAAAAAGATGCCTGTTACCTTTGTATGCTTCACAATTCTTTCACTTTCACTTATCGGTATTCCTCCAACAGGCGGATTTTACAGTAAATGGTACATTGCTACCGCTTCGCTTGATGTGGCGGGCATTGGTGCACTCAGTTGGATTGTTCCTGTAATTCTTCTTGTTTCAGCACTACTCACAGCAGGTTATCTGCTGGATGTTTCAATCAAGGCATTCCTTAAAGATGAAGAAACAAAGATTGATACAATAAAAGAGCCCAAGCCAATGATTGCCGTACTTATTGTTCTTACAGTAATCGCAGTTGCAGGCGGAATTTTTGCAGAACAGACACACAGTATAATTTCAGCTGTTGCGTCATCGCTTTTTTAAGAGGTAAATGATATGAATGAAATTTTCTTAACAATACCTGTATTTCTTCCTATGCTTTTAGGGGCAATGCTGTTTTTCATACCCTTTAAAAATCAGAAGCAACGCAACCTTTATGTGTTTGTTTCACTGCTTGCGTCTTCTGTTTCGGTGTGGCTCGCAACGTTTTTAGTGCCCGAGAACACCTTTACAATTTTACAATTTACTGATGACCTTTCGTTTTCATTAAGACTTGACGGTGCAGGTAAGCTTTTCTCTTGCCTTTCAGCAACACTCTGGCCAATCACAGCAGTTTATGCCTTTGATTATATGAAGCACGAAGAGCATCACAATATGTTCTATTGCTTCTTCGTAATGGCATTCGGTACAACAATGGGTATTGCAATGGCAGAAAACATACTCACAATGTATCTTTTCTATGAAATGCTCACACTCACCACAATTCCCCTTGTTGCTCACGGTATGACAAAGAAGCACAACAGAGCCGCAAGAAAATATATGATATATTCAATCGGCGGTGCATCATTTGCCTTTGCGGGAGTTGTTTTCCTTATAATCAACGGTGCGGGAACATTCCGTCTTGGCGGTAATCTTATTACTGTGGAAAACGAAACTCTGGCTCAAATCCTTTATCTCTTTGCTTTTATGGGATTTGGCGTTAAATCAGCAGTTTTCCCATTCCACGGCTGGCTTCCCACGGCATCTGTTGCCCCAACACCTGTTACTGCACTTCTTCACGCAGTTGCCGTTGTTAAAGCAGGTGCATTCGCATTAATCCGTCTTACTTATTACGCTTATGGCACAGAGTTTTTAAGAGGCAGTTGGGTGCAGTACACCGTAATGATATTCTCAATTTTCACAATTCTTTACGGCTCGGCAAGTGCACTTCGTCAGAAGCATTTTAAACGCAGACTTGCTTACTCAACGGTTTCAAACCTTTCATATATCGGATTTGCCACAACACTTATGACACCCGCAGGGCTTGTTGCCGCATTCTGCCACCTGATTTTCCATTCTGTAATCAAAATCGGTGCTTTCTTTGCGGCAGGCTCAGTTCTTCATAATTCTGAGAGAGAATATGTACCTCAGCTTGAGGGAATAGGCAAAAAAATGCCCTGGACCTTTGGCTTCTTTACCATTTCAGCTTTGGCGCTTACGGGTATCCCCCCATTCTGCGGATTTTTCAGCAAATGGTACATTTCAACTGCTGCACTTGAGAGCGCAGGCGTGCTCGAAATCATCGGCGTTGTAGTATTGCTCATTTCAGCATTACTTACCGCAATTTATATGTTCTCACCTATCGTCAAGGCATTCTTCCCACGCGAAAACATAGAAATCAACCTTGATGGCGTGAAAGAAGCAAAGCCTGCAATGCTTATTCCTATGGGAATTTGCGCTGTGCTTTGCATTATAATGGGAATTTTCGTTAAAGTTCCCGTTGGAATTATCGGGGAGGTGCTTGGATTATGAGTATTTTAGTTAGTCTTTGCGTTTTCTTCCCAATCCTTGCGGCAATTATTGCTTATCCGCTGAATAAAAAGAACAGCAAAGTTTGTGACAAAGTTGTTATTCTCTCAACATTTTCGGTTCTTTTATCTGCGGTTGTTATGTCTTTCGCAGACATTGAAAATTCAGTTTCAATATTTTCAATGAATTTTCAGCAAAGCGGTTTTCAATGTGTTTACGCCATAGTTACCGCATTTATGTGGTTCTGCGCCGCACTTCTCTCACCACAGTATTTCAAGGGTCACCACAATATCGGCAGATACTATTTCTTCTTCCTTTTAACTCTTGGGGCTACAATGGGAGTATTCTTATCTGCTGACCTTATTACAACATTTATCTTCTTTGAGATTATGTCCTTCGCCTCATATATGTGGGTTGTTCACGAGCAAGACAAAGAGGCTATGGCGGCAGGTAAAACCTATTTAACCATTGCCGTACTTGGCGGTATGGTCTTACTTATGGGACTTTTCCTCCTTTACAGCATTACAGGAACTCTTGTAATTTCGGAGCTTTATGATGCAGTAGTTAAAGCAGGCAGCAGCACCAAGCTTTATGTTGCCGCATTCTGTATGCTTTTCGGCTTTGGTGCAAAAGCGGGTCTTTTCCCCTTGCACATCTGGCTTCCCAAGGCTCACCCCGTTGCCCCCGCACCTGCAAGTGCTCTGCTTTCAGGTATACTCACAAAATCGGGTATCTTCGGAATGCTCATTATCACCGCAAACATTATGCGCGGTGACGAATTGTGGGGCTACACCATACTCATACTCGGCACAATCACAATGGTGCTTGGCGCGGTTATTGCGGTTTTCTCAACTAATCTTAAGAGAACTCTCGCCTGCTCATCACTTTCACAGATTGGTTTTATTACAGTTGGCGTTTCAATGATTTGTCTTTTAGGCGAAGAAAACGCCCTTGCCGCCAACGGAACTGTACTTTATATGCTCAACCACTCAATTGTTAAGCTCGCACTTTTCCTTTGTGCAGGTGCTATTTATGCAGGCGCACACACTCTTGACATCAACAAGCTCAAGGGCTACGGCAGAAACAAGCCCGAAATTTTAGTTCCGTTCCTTTTCGGTGCTTGCAGTCTTGCGGGTATTCCCGGCTTTGCAGGTTATCTTTCAAAAACCCTTGTTCACGAGGCAATTGTGGAATATGCACACCACGCCGGCGGATTTATCACTGCAATTGAATGGTTATTCCTCTTCTCAGGCGGACTCACTGCCGCATATGTGCTCAAACTTTTCATCACAATTTTTGTGCAGAAGCCCACCGAGGAAACACCAAAGGCTCACGGCAAAACTTCACTTTTAAGTGCATTATCTCTCGTTCTCTCGTCAGTAATGCTTCTTGTGGTTGGTGTATTGCCCCATACACTTGCCGAAAAGATTTCAGGTGTTATGCTCCCATTTGTTGACGGTCACGAAAGTCACCACGCAGTTGAATATTTCTCACTCGTAAACCTTAAGGGAATATTCATTTCGCTCGGCATAGGTATTGCGGTTTATCTGCTTGTAATCTGCAAAGGACTTATGAAGAAGGAAAACGGCAAAAAGGTGCATTACAACCCACTTGCAGACAAATTCTCACTTGAGAACAATGTTTATGTTCCGCTTCTTAAAGGTATTGGCTTTGTGCTTACGGTAATTCTTCGTGCTTGCAGTGATATTACTGATATTATTCTTCTTGCACTTGATAAATCAGTATTTAAAATGGCAAAAGAGCCCGCAGAGCCTCACGACAGAAAATTTGCATATGCCATCGGCTCTGTTTATGGCAGACTTACACGAAAAGGCAAAGAGGTACAGGCAGAACGTTTTGTGAGAGCTTCTGAAACAATTGACAAGACAACAACAAGACTTTCAAAGAACTTCTCTTTCGCATTGTTTATGACCTGCCTCGGCATCAGCATAATTCTGTTGTTCCTTATATTAAAATAAGAATAAAAAAACTTACAAATCCATATTCTATTACGGGGTGATAAATATGGATAAAAGCAAGTGGAAAACCTATGGTCTTGCAATTTTGCTGACAGAACTCGTCGGCGGAATTGCAGGACTTTTTACTTCTATGGGAATGGACGAATATAAATTAGTGGAAAAACCGCCTTTGACACCGCCCGCCATTGTATTCCCGATTGTGTGGACAATTCTTTATGCCTTAATGGGCGTGGGCGTGGCACGAATTTGGCTTGCACCTGCCACGAAAGAGAGAAATCACGGACTTATAATTTACGCGGTGCAGTTATTCTTCAACTTCTTTTGGAGTATTATTTTCTTTAATTTGCAGGCTTACGGCTTTGCGTTCTTCTGGCTTATTGCCTTGTGGGTGCTTATTCTCGGTATGATTATTATTTTCGACAAAACCGACCGCCTTGCCGCATTTTTGCAAATACCATATTTAATTTGGGTAACCTTTGCGGGATACTTAAATCTTATGGTGTGGTTGTTGAACAGATAATAAATCCCTCCACCGCTTACGCGGTCCCCCTATTACTCGCCTGCCGGCTCAGACATCGCTTCTGCTTCGCAGAGGTCTCCACCGGAGACCCGCGACCCTTTGACAAGGGAGCCTTTTCATTTGTTTATTGTATTTTGATTTTTACTGTGCTACAATAAAAAGATGAAAGGGGAAATTTTTATGGCAAAAACTTTAACTCCTGAAAAACTTGCAAAAAGGCAGTTAAATAAGGCAAAAGAACTCAAATATTGGGAAAAGCAAAAAGCAAGACCAAAAAGCAACACATATTTTTGGTATCTTGTGCTGATTATTGCATTGATTTATGCGGTTGACGAAATCGCATCGCAAATCAATTCTCTTATGCAAACTGAAATTGCCAACGACTTTATCAAAAGTGAAAGCTCGGTTACCATTCTTAACCTTTTGAATGTTGTGGCAATACCGTTTCAGATTTTAGGCATTCTTTACAGACCTTTAGCTGACCGTTTCGGCAGAAAAACATTTCTTATTATCAATACATTCGGAATGGCACTTGCATTGTTTGTTATTTTCCTTTCACAAAACGTAATAATGTACTTTATCGGTGCTTGTATGATTTTATTCTTTGTGCCACACGATATGCATGTTGTGTATATTATGGAAACCGCACCAAGTAAAAGCCGCGCAATTACATATTCCGTTGTTAAATTCTTTGCAAATATGGCAGTTATGCTTGTTCCGCTTCTTCGCAGATGGTTAATGGCATCTGCAGACGAATGGCGTAATGTTTATGTAATTCCTGCAATAGTCGGTATTGTTGTCAGCCTTGTTGCACTTCTCTGTGCAAGAGAAACTGACGCATTTATTGAGTCACGCATCCGTTACCTTAAAATGACAGAAGAAGAATTACAAGCAGAAGAAGCAAAGAAAAAAGCGCAGAATTCACAAGGCGGACTTATTGATGCTCTTAAATTCGGTATGTCACACAAACAGCTTCGTTGGGTATTTATTTGCTTTGCCCTTGCAGGTATAGGAGTTGTGGGTAGTATGAATTATCAGGCAATTCTCTCGCACGGTTATGCACAGAGTATTTATGGCTCTAATGCAAAAGAATTTTTGGACCTTGTCAGTGTTAAAGAGGTTAGTCAGGCTCTCACCTTATACCCCATCGGTATGGCTCTTTCACAGGTAATTATGGGCTTTATCTCTGACAAAAAAGGCAGAAAAACAGCGGCAATTACCGTTGCGGCAAACTGTGTTGTCAGTTTTATAGTTTTTGCTCTTGGTTCACAAATGAACTTAAATCCATCATTTGTCGGTTTCTTCTGTGGTGCATTTGTAGGTAGTTATTATTCAACAAACGACGTGCTCATTATGATGGCAAGTGAATCTGCACCTACAAATCTTCGCTCCTCTGCCACATCGGCGCAAACCGTTGTGGGCTTTGCAGGATATGCAGTAGGTTTCATTATCAACACAATTCTCGCCCTTATTTTTGGTGACGGTATAATCGGCACAGTTGCCCTTTGTCTTCTTGTGCCAAGCTTTGTAATCACTCTTGTTGCCCTTGTCAAGAAAACACACGACACAAAAGGTATTGACCTTGAAACAGTTACGGGCACAGAATGGGACTAATATGAGTACAAAATGCAAAAATATAAAAAATAACGGAGAATGGATATACCATTCTCCGTTTTCTGTTTATTTGCGTCTCAAACCATCAATTGAATTTCATTTAACGCTATTCAAGAATTTTCTGAACTGTGCTTTGCCTTCTTCTGTTCTGTCGAACACACCGCATTGACCGAGAATTGCAGTAAATACAAGTCCGATTTCGTCGCGGAGGATTTCGTCACAGTTATCTGAGTTGATGTCACTATACTTATTCTTAATCATTTCTGCCCAGTCAGCGTGCTTTGCAATTCGCTCGTCTGCGGTAATATCCTTATTTTCAAGAATAGCATCACGAAGAATTGCCATTTCTGTTTTAAGGCGGGCAGGAAGAACTGCAAGTCCCATAACCTCAATAAGACCGATATTTTCTTTTTTGATATGGTGATGCTCGGGGTGTGGATGATAGAAGCCATCGGGACATTCTTCAGTAGTAATATTGTTACGAAGCACCAAATCAAGCTCGTAGTGACCGTCTGTATAACGAGCAATTGGAGTGATTGTGTTGTGGATTTCGCCATCTGTGAGAGCATAAATAAATGCCTCTTCATCGGTATAATCACGCCAAGTTGCGAGAATTTTACCCGCAAGAGTGCAAATTCTGTCAGTATCTTGACCTTGAAGTCTGATAACTGACATAGGCCATTTTACGATGCCTGCTTTGATGTCCTCAAAGCCCTCAAATGTGAACTCCTCTTCATACTGAGCCTTTGCCATTGCGAATGTATAGTTACCGCCCTGAAAATGCTCGTGAGTGAGAATTGAACCGCCCGCGATTGGCAAATCAGAATTTGAGCCGATAAAATAATGGGGGAATTTCTTAATGAAATCGAAAAGTCTTCTGAATTTATGTTCAGAAATCTTCATTGGTGTGTGTGCCTCGTCAAATACGATGCAATGCTCATTATAATAAACATATGGTGAATACTGAAGATAAGCGTTAACACCGTCAAGGCAAATAGGAATTATACGGTGGCTCTGACGAGCGGGATGATTAACACGACCCGCATAGCCCTCGTTTTCTTTACAAAGCATACAAGTTGGGTATGAGCTTTGCTCCATTTTTGTTGCCGCCGCAATAGCCTTGGGGTCTTTTTCAGGCTTTGCAAGGTTAATTGTGATGTCAATATCGCCGAATTCTGTATGGGTAATCCACTTAACGTCATTCTTTATTCTGTATTCGCGTATATAGTCACTCTTAAGAGCAAGATTGTAGTAATAATCAGTTGCGTCCTTGGGTGACTTTTCATATTCTTCGTTGAATTTTCTGATTACCTCAGAGGGACGAGGTGTGAGCACGCCCATAACCTTTGTGTCGAACAAATCTTTATATACAACAGAATCTTCGCAAAGTCCCTTTTCAACTGCAAAGTCGAGAATTACTTTAAGCATTGCTTCAAGTTCTGCACTTTCGTTTATTTCCACCTCGGCAGGAATACTGTCAAGGGCGAGAATTTCGAGAATTCTGTTCACTGCCCAGATTTCATCTTCTTTTTCGATTAATTTCTCTCTTATTGCGTATGCTACAAGAGATTTGATTGCCTCATAAATGTTCATAGAAAAACCTCCAAAATTGGTCTATTATAATTATATTTCTATTCGGCTTTATTTTCAAGATGTTTTGAAGAAATATATTACTTTTTTTATTTTGATAGAATATAAAAACGGCTCCCTCTGACGAGGGAGCTGTCGAACGTAGTGAGACTGAGGGAGTCGCGTAGGGACGCACGTCCTCGTGCGTCCGCATTAAAACAAACCTCAAACCGCGGACAGACAAGGATGTCTGTCCCTACGCGTTTTTCTCTCCCTCCGTCATTTTCTTGCGAAAATGCCACCTCCCTCGTCAGAGGGAGGCGGATAAGGTTTGTAATTTAATTTTCACTCTTCAATTCTTCTATGTTTGAAGATTACAAGCATTGACACTGCCAATGTCACAACCGCAACAAACACAAATGGAATGAAATAATATGAAGAATTTGTATTTGGGATTTCTTCATTCGGCGAATTTTGCGAGCCGTTATTTTCTTCATTATTCTCGTTGTTTGTGTTATTGTCGTTATTGTTTTCGGTGTCAGTGTTTTCGCCATTTCCACCATTTTCTGTGCCTTCATTTTCGTCGGGATTAGGAGTTACTGTGCCCTCGCCCTCGTTACCCGAATTGTCCTCTTCGCCACCGTCAAAGGTCATAAGCATTGGAACTTCTGTATCATAATACATAAACTGGGGATAAGCTTCGTTACTCTCAACTGTATACTGCTCGTCAGCAGTTAAAAGCCATACATAAAAATCGCCCGTGCCGTCATCTGTTCTGTATGAAATGTGACCAAGATTTTTAATAAACCAAGTCTGCATTGGTGCTTGACAGGTTGACGCATCAACCACATTATCGGGTGAAATCATATTTTTGTCGGTATAATCCGCCTGAACATAATCGTCACCAAGTGTTGTGCCCATATCGGCAACGGTTGCAAATCCGCTTGTGTTATAGGTTTCAATTACACCGTCACTGTTCCACTTTGCAGATGGAGTAACGGGAGCAATATATCTGTTATAGTTTGAGACGTTGAAATAGTTTACATCTTCGCTTTCAACCATTTCGTCAACTCTTGCATCTGTTCCGCTTGCAACCACATCATAATATGAAGAAACAAAGTTTTTAAGATTATCGCCTGCGTTACCAAGCATATAGTCCATTGCTTCAAGATATGAGTATTCGGGAAGCAAGCACCAGAATGACGGAATGTAGCCAAAAATAGGGATAAGAATTTCTTCATACATTCTGTCGCCCGCCATTGCAAAAATATCATTTGCCATAAGGGCCAACTGTTCAAATATAGGAAGATATGCGAGAAGTGAGCCGTATTCTGCATTACCGCGAATGCTCTGTGAAATAAGACGAGAAAGTGCATCACCGTCGATTTCTGGATTGCCTGTAAACAACTGACCGAGCATCTCAAGACCGTTGAATGCAGAGTTTGACATTACAACTGTTTCAACATCACCGTAGCCGTAAACTGCAAGATATGTATTGGTGATTGAGCCACCCATACTCTCGGCACAAAGGGCTACCTTATCGTGACCTGACTTCTCTTTTACCGCTTGAATGAAATCATTGAGGTCATCAGCAATATCAAATGGGTTTGCTGTCCAGTCATAAACAAAAAGATATGAGTGGTTTTCTCCCAATTCCTCATAAAGCATTACTGCAAGTGTCTTTTCGCTTCCTTCAGGATTTTCTGTATTCATATATGCCTCAATAGGTTCATTTGAGCTGTCAACAGTAACAATGCTGTCGCGGTTCATATCATTATCATAAGCCACCGGCCCGAAAATTGTATTTACCGCATTTGAAACGGCAGCGACAAAAGCATCAATATTCTGAGTAAGCAAGAAATCTGCAAGCTTTGGAATTTCGGGTAGAATAGCATTGACGATATTATCGGTTGAGAAAATCTCGTTGCCGTTTTCGTCATAAAGAGTTTCACCAATTCCGCGCACCTGAACTACGGGTGTGTTGTCACAATTGCAACCATCAACCGCCAAGGCAGGCACAAGCATTGCAAATACCAATGAAAGTGAAATAATTACACTTAATAATGTTTTTAAAAATCCCTTTTTCATAAAAACATCCTCCAACTTATTAGATATTTTCATTGTATCACAAGGATTTTTACTTTGCAATCTTTTTTAAAATACCGTTTCAATCAGTTTTTCGGAAATATCGGGTGAATACTGCCAACGGTCTATATGGTCATCATTGCAATAATATTTTATATTCTGTGGCGGATAATCAGCAGGAAAGCTGTCAACAATTGCAAGCTTAATTTTCATTTTTTCAGGATTTATGCTCTTTATATAAACGCTTGCGCACTCGCCCTCTTGCACATCGGGTGTGAATTCTGCCAACCCCGCAAGATTTGGGGCTAACTCTATGAAAACGCCGTATTTTTCGATTGAACGGACTATTCCGCCCACCGTCTGCCCAGCTTTAAATTTTTCGGCATTCTCTTGCCAAGTGCCCAAGAGTTCTTTATGAGAAAGCGTAACTCTGCCCATTTCGTCAATACTTTTCACAACGGCCTTTATCATTGTATTCACCGCAAAGCGCACATCGGGGTGCGGAATTCGTGAAACAGAAATACTGTCGATTGGCAAAAGCGCTGAAATTCCGCAACCTATGTCACAAAACGAGCCAAAGCTCTCATTGTGAGTAACACGAGCGTCGATAATGTCACCTGCTTTAAGATTGTTTATGTAATCCGCCATAAATTCCTCTTGCACAAGACGACGGCTCAAAATTGCGGTACGAATTCCCGCATCGTCCATAAAATCAATAATTTTAAAGGTTACAGGCTTATTAACCCTTGAAATTATGGCAATGTCACGCACACTGCCGTCAGCAATGCCGATTGCACATTCCTCGCGGGGAATTATACCGTGAATTCCGCCCAAATCAACGTGCAGATTATGCTCGCGGTCACAAAGAGTAGCACGTGCCTCTAAAATCCGCTGTTCAAAAAAGCACTCTCGCAATGATGCTACGGACTCAATACATTTTTTGTTCTGTTTTGTTTCAAATAAAACACCCTCAGGGTAGTATTTTGTCATCATTATCACCTTTATTTTCAAATTAGTACAATGATATGTGTGAAAAAGTGAAATAAGAATTAAAATAAGGTATTTTATTTTTTTACTATTTATGGTAATATATATAATGGTGAAAATTATGGATATAAGAGTTAATGATATTCTTGAAATGAAAAAAGAACACCCCTGCGGTGAAAAGCGATTTTTGGTGCTTCGCGCGGGTATGGATTTTCGTGTGCGTTGTACAAAATGCGACCGCGAGGTTATGGTGCCCCGCGTTAAAATCGAAAAGAACATTAAAAAAGTATTTAGAGACGGAGAACAAGTAAATGTTTGATAAACTTTTGGGCATTGAAGAAAGATTTGAAAAGGTCAACGAACAGCTTTGCGACCCTGCAACTGTAAGTGACCAACAGTTATACACAAAATTAATGAAGGAGTTAAAGCAGTTAACTCCCGTAGTTGAGAAATTCCGCGAATACAAGGGTTATAAAGACACCTTTGAAGAGTCAAAAATGTTACTCGACGAGGGCGGAATGGACAAAGACTTTAAAGAAATGGTGCAGGAAGAATTTGAAACTGCAAAAGAACAGCTTGACGTTACTTGGGAAGAGCTTAAAATTCTTCTTCTCCCCCGCGACCCAAATGACGACAAAAACGTTATTATTGAAATCCGTGGCGGTGCAGGCGGTGAAGAGGCGGCACTTTTTGCAAATTCACTTTTCAGAATGTACACAATGTACGCGGAGGCTCGCGGTTGGAAAATGGAAATTCTTTCTGAAAACCCCACAGAATTAGGCGGATACAAGGAAGTTATTTTCAGCGTTGACGGTGACGGTGCATACTCACGCTTTAAGTTTGAGAGTGGTGTTCACAGAGTTCAGCGTGTGCCCGAAACTGAAAGTCAGGGCAGAATTCAGACTTCAACCGTTACTGTTGCTGTTCTTCCCGAAGCAGAAGATGTTGACTTTGAACTTAACCCCGCAGAACTTCAAATTGATGTGTTCCGTTCAAGCGGTGCGGGTGGTCAAAAGGTTAATAAGACATCATCGGCAATCCGCGTTACTCACCTGCCCACAGGTATGGTGGTTGAGTGTCAGGATGAAAGAAGTCAGCATAAAAACAAAGATAAAGCACTTAAAGTTCTTCGTTCACGACTTTTAGAAATCGAGCAGGCAAAGCACGACGCAGAAATCGCAGGTCAACGTAAAAGTCAGGTTGGCACAGGTGACAGAAGTGAGCGAATAAGAACATACAACTTCCCGCAGGGACGAGTAAGCGACCACAGAATTGGTCTTACTCTTTACAAAATCGAGCAGATTATGAACGGCGATATTGACGAGATTATTGACGCACTCATCACTGCCGATACTGCAGAAAAATTAAAAGCAGAGGAATAATATGAAGTTCTCGTTTGAAAGGATGTTTTCATGAAACTTTTTAAAATTAACAAGCTTGAAATGTTTGCAATAACCAAGCCTAATATTTTCAATTTGGCTTTTACTGCCATTTTCCTTTCTCTTGCATTTTTGGTAATCATTACTTCTCTTTTAACTTCAATAGATTTTGATTCAATTGCTTGTTTTGCATCTCTTATTTTTGCTGCAATTATGTTTTGGTTTTACCCTAAATTAGTTGTTAATTCAAAAATAGTTTTATCAGTTCAACCACAAGAAGAACTTCAAAATGGTGAAGCACTTAGAAGAACAGACTACCTTTTAAGCGTAATAAACCCAAAATTCAAAAAGGAAATTCAACAACTTTGTGCTAACAGAATTGCTTATTTAATAAATTTAGGATATTTTCAACAAGCAAAAAAGGAAAATGAGTTGTTCCGTCAACACTTCGATATAGAAACCAATCCACTTATATCTTCAGTGTTTTTTTACAATAACGCTACTCTTAATCTTTATGAAGAAAACTTTGATGAATACGAAATCAACATAAAGAAAGCGTATGAATTTAAAAGTGCTGCTAAAGGGTTAGCAAAAATAACTCTTATTAATATGATTGACAACAACACTCATTTTGTTAATTCATTTTTTACTGATGACCCTAATTTTGAAACAATTGTTTTGAATGATATGAAATTAGCCGAACGTATTGGTAAAAGTGCTGTATTTTCACGATATTTTGCTATTTTTAACTACTATAAAAGGCAAAACAATAAAGAAAAGGCAATTCAATATGCAAGCACATTGATTCAGGTAGCAAACGGAAATTTTGAGTTGTATGATTGCAGAGTAGCAAAGGAATATATAGAAAATGAATACAGTAGTAATCAACATTGCAACTGAATATGAAAAAGCGTTAGAGAAATCTGCCGAGTTGCTAAAAAACGGTGAAGTTGTGGGAATTCCAACCGAAACAGTTTACGGACTTGCGGCGAATGCCTTTGATGAAACGGCTGTGCGAAAAATCTTTATTGCAAAGGGCAGACCGAGTGACAATCCTTTAATTGTGCATATTGCAAAGTTTGAGGATTTAGCACCATTGGTCGAAGAAATCCCCGAAAAAGTCAAAATTATGGCTGAAAATTTCTGGCCCGCTCCCCTTACAATGATAATGAAAAAGAGCGAGAGAATTTCAAATGTAGTTTCGGGAAATCTCGACACAGTTGCTGTCAGAATGCCGAAGAGCGAATACGCAAGAGCAATTATCGAAAATTGCGGACTTCCCCTCGCCGCTCCGTCGGCAAATCTTTCGGGTAGCCCCAGCCCAACAAATGCGAAATATGTTTTTGACGATATGAACGGCAGAATTCCGCTGATTATTGACGGCGGTGCTTGTGAAATCGGCGTAGAGTCAACCGTAATTACCTTTGCAGAAGAGCCACCAAGACTTCTTCGCCCCGGTGGAGTTACTCTTGAAGAAATGACTGCTCTCATAGGTGAAATTGTGGTTGATGACGCGGTGCTAAATAAATTAGAAGACGGTGCTGTTGCATCTTCCCCAGGTATGAAATACAAGCATTATGCACCAAGGGCGGATATAACACTCATAAAAAGTACTTTTGAAGATTTTAAATCCCTTTGCGAAGGTGAAAATAATATTAGCGCATTGTGTTTCGACGGTGAGGGCGAAAAATTAAGTTGCCCAAGTGTTGAATACGGCAAAGAAAATGACGGATATAGCCAATCCGCACGATTATTCGATGCATTACGTGAACTGGACGAAATGGGTGCTCATAAAGTTTATGCCCGTTGTCCCGACACAAAAGGTATGGGGCTCGCGGTGTATAACAGGCTCATAAGGTCAGCCGGTTTTAAAATTAAAGTATTATGAAAAATTTACCCAAGAGAAAAAACATTAGGTTAAAAGGGTATGATTATTCCCAAAACGGATGTTATTTTGTTACCGTATGTGTAAAAGACAAGCGACATTTGTTAGCACATTATAAATCAAGAACAGACATTGTAGGGGCAGGTCTCCGTGCCTGCCCGCGAGAAGCAATTGCTTTGACTCCGTTGGGTAGAGAGGTAGAAAAAGCCATAGGGTATATCAATACACATTATGAAAATGTTGATGTGGAAAATTCAATTGTAATGCCAAATCATATTCATCTTCTTATCACGATTGATAATATTGAGGCTCGATACACGGGCAGGCACGGAGACCTGCCCCTACAAGACGTCATAAGAAACCTAAAGTCTTATACAACAAAAAAGTATTGGGAAATATGTGGCGACAAAAATGGTGTATTATGGCAAAGTCGATATAATGACCATATAATCCGCAATCAAACTGATTTTGAATATCATTGGAACTATATTGAATACAATGCGTTAAAGGAATACAAATAACAAGGAAAAGGTTTATGAAAATTATCGGTATTACGGGGCTTACGGGTGCGGGCAAGGGCACTGTGGCACAAAAACTTATTGCATACGGTTGCTACCATATTGACGCAGACCAAGTTGCCCGCGAGGTAATAAATAACAGCGAAACTGTAAAAAAGCAATTGCAAAATCGCTTTGGTGAGGATATAATAGACAAAGACGGTCAAATTTGTCGTCCTGTTCTTGCCCAGCGGGCGTTTGCTGACACAGAAAGCACAAACGCATTAAACGAAATCACTCACCCTGCGGTGACAGAAAAAATCAAAGAAATCATTGCAGAAAAAGAAAAAGAGGGTTACAAGGCAGTAATCATAGACGCGATTGCACTTTTTGAAAGTGGTGAAGACAAGCTTTGTGATTTCACGGTGGCAGTTGTAGCGCCAATGGAAATCCGTCTTGAACGAATTATAAAGCGTGACAACATCACACGTGAAAAGGCAATGGAAAGAATAAACGCACAGAAAAGTGAAGACTTTTTCACTCGTCAAGCAGATTTTATTCTTTGGAATTACCCGCCCTATGACTTAAACAAAGAAATTCTGCCCATTGTGGCACAAATAAAGTAAATTGGTAAAAACCGAAAGGAGTTTATATATGGAATTAAACGATATTAAAAAAGACCTTTTTTATGAGCCAAAGCACGCTATGGAAATTGTTGACGATGCAGTTGTAAAAGCTGCTGACGATTTCTGTGAGGGCTATAAAAAATATCTTGATGAGGCTAAAATTGAGCGCGAAACAGTTGATTTCTTTGTGAAAGAGGCTGAGGCTCGCGGTTACACAGAGTTTGACCGCACAAAGAAATACGTTACCGGTGATAAGGTTTATTACAACAACCGCGGTAAAGCAATTATTCTTTGCGTATTCGGTAAAAAGAGCATCAGTGAGGGTGTTAAAATCTCTGCCGCTCACATTGACTCACCCCGCCTTGACTTAAAGCCCAATCCACTTTATGAAGATTCTTCTCTTGCATTCTTCAAGACACATTATTACGGCGGAATTAAAAAATATCAGTGGACAGCTATCCCCCTTGCTCTTCACGGTGTAGTTGTGAAAGCAAACGGCGAAAGCGTTAAGGTTTGCATCGGTGAAGACGACAATGACCCACAGTTTGTTATTACTGACCTTCTTCCCCACCTTGCAAATGACCAGATGAAGCAGACAATGAGCGACGGCATCAAGGGTGAACAGCTTAATATTCTTATCGGCTCACGTCCATTCTCAAAGGACGAAGGTGCAGACAAGGTTAAGCTTAACATTATGAAAATTCTCAATGAGAAATACGGCATTGTTGAGGGTGATTTCTTGAGTGCAGAGCTTGAGCTCGTTCCTGCATTCAAGGCACGCGACATTGGTCTTGACAGAAGTCTTATCGGTGCTTACGGTCACGACGACAAGGTTTGCGCATACCCTGCTGCACAGGCAATTTTTGATGTGGTTGAGCCCGAATACACTTGTCTTACAGTTCTTGCTGACAAAGAAGAAACAGGCTCTGACGGTAACACAGGTCTTCACTCATCATATATGAAATACTTTATTTCAGACCTTGCAGTTATGGAAAATGTTGAGCCATGGAGAGTTATGTCAGCTTCAGAATGTCTCTCTGCTGACGTTAATGCGGCTTTCGACCCCAATTTCCCCGAAGTAAGCGAGAGAAAGAACTCATCTTTCGTTAACAACGGCGTTGTTATTACAAAATACACAGGTGCTCGCGGTAAGGGCGGCACTTCTGACGCATCTGCAGAATATATGGGTAAAATCCGCAGAATGTTAAATGCTAACGATGTCGTGTGGCAGATTGGCGAGCTTGGCAAGGTTGACGCAGGCGGTGGCGGAACAGTTGCTATGTATGTTGCTAACCTTGACATTGACACAATTGACCTTGGTGTACCCGTACTTTCAATGCACGCACCTTTGGAAGTTGTTTCAAAGCTTGACGTTTATATGGCATATAAGGCATTCAAGGTATTCTTTGAGCAGAAATAAAATATAAAGAATTAACGCCTCCCTTGTTAAAGGGAGGGGGACCGTCGAAGACGGTGGAGGGATTCATAAAACAATTAAAGGAATCCCCTCGCCACTTCGTGGCCCTCTCCCCTTTGACAAGGGGCGCTTTTTTGTATCATTCAGTATTCATAGCAACATTGGTTGCGGTTGTTTGTTTTCAAGCACCGATTTCACCGTTTCGGGTATCAAATCAAAATTTGCTACGATTGAGTTAGGTTTGTTTATGCAATCGTCTTGTGACATTGGTACAAAGTAAATATTTTTACTATTCATTAAAAGTCCTATGTTTTTTGCGGCAGCACCCAAAGCGTCATTGGTAGAAACGGCGATAATCACGGGGCGGGCATTACGCAGATGTGCTTTTGCCGCGAGTGTTACCGAAGTGTCGGTAATTCCGTTTGCCATTTTGCCGATTGTGTTGCCCGTACAGGGTGCAATTACGAGAATATCGAGAAGCTTTTTTGGCCCTATGGGCTCTGCACCGCTGATTGTATATATTATTTTCTCTTTGCAGATATTCTCTATTTCATTTACAAATTCACGGCTTTTACCAAATCGGGTGTCCGTTGTATATGCTGTATGTGACATGATTGGGATAACACGATATCCCTCATCAATTAGCTTTTTCATTTGTGGGATTGCTTTTTTAAAGGTGCAAAATGAACCGCAAAGGGCAAATCCCACAGTTTCATTACTCATTACTATTCCTCCCTTTGCAAAATTCTTTTTCCTATAATTTCTCCCGCAGTTTTGGGAGTGTATTTTCCGGGTAGGCCAAAGGCTTTAATTACATCAATGCCGAATTTTCGCGCCTCGTCAAAATCCACACCATAGGGCGCTGAGGCAAGCTCAATAATCTTGCAATCCTTTCGCATTTTTGAAAGAGCGTCTGTACCGATGATTTTTGCGGGAACAGTATTTATTATTATATCAAATCGGTCAGCACACTCTGAAAGCTGTGAAAGCGGCAAGGCTTCACACCCCTTGATTGACGCATCTTCTCTTTGTGACGGATTACGTGCAAAAACCGTAACACCACAAGAAAGTGAAGTAAGCATTGAAGCAGTTTCTCTTGCTACTCTGCCATAGCCCGTAACAGCAAACTTACCCAAGGGCAATGCAAAATCAATATGCTCAAGCAATATTTTAAGCGCACCAAAGGCGGTAAGAACTGCATTTTTTTCAATAAATTCGGTGTCGTAATAGTCAACAAATGGTATTTCTGTTTCGCGAAGTCGCGAGAGCAATTCTCCCTTTATAATTCCACCGAAAACAAGATTATCCTTACCCAAGAATGATATAAGCCTCTCTATTGAGGTTTCTTTTTTTGAAAAGGGCATATTTATGGTTTTGTCGTTTCTTGTAGCGGGCAAAGGCAGAACTATTACCGAATTTGGCAAAATTGCAGATTTAAGCCTTTCAGTATCGTCATCCCAATCGAAAAGTCCGTAAGAACAAACCTCACAGCCCTGAGTTTCAAGATAACTTTTGAGATATTTTTGTCTTTTGTCGCCACCAATAATTACTATATTTCTGTTTTTCATATGCACTTCACCTTACCCTTACAGTAACAGAATATGTTTTTTGTAAAAAATGGTGATTAGGGGTTTAAATTTTTGTAAAAATGAAATATAATGAATGTAGAATTTGTTTCCGAAAGGATTTTTAATATGAGTGAAATTACAAAAGTTCTTGAAACTGCAAAAAGAATACATTTCATAGGCATTGGCGGTAGCGGTATGTGCCCCCTTGCTGAAATTCTGCATAGTCGCGGATATTCTTTGCAGGGCTCTGACAACAACGAAAGCTCAATTGTTGACAGAATTCGCAAAATGGGAATTCCCGTTATGATGGGTCAGCGTGCTGAAAATATTCAAGGTGCGGATATGATTGTTTATTCAGCTGCCATTTCAAAGGAAAATCCCGAACTTAAAGCGGCTTTAGAGAGTGGTATTCCCACATTCCAGCGTGCAGAGTTGTTGGGTGAGATTTCTCGTCAATTTGAGAATTGCATTGGCATTTGCGGAACTCACGGCAAGACAACAGTTACCTCAATGACAGTACAGACAATGCTTGGTGCAGGGCTTGACCCCTCGGCAGTTATCGGCGGAAAATTACCTCTTACCGACAGCTACGGCAGAGTTGGTGAAACACAGAATGTTGTAATCGAGAGTTGTGAATATCAGGACACATTTTTACACATCAGCCCAAATGTTGCGGTAATTTTGAATGTTGACGAGGACCATCTTGAATACTTCAAGACAATGGAAAACCTTATTTTAAGCTTTCACAAATTCGCAAGTTCTGCAAAAAGTGCAGTAATTTACAACGGTGATGATGAAAACACCCTCAAAGCGATAGACGGCATTGAGGGCAAGGATATGATTTCCTTCGGTTTTAACAGCAAGAATGACTATTATGCTGAAAATATTTGTGAGCACAAGGGTGCATTCACACAGTTTGATATTATGCACAAGGGCGAAAACTTAGGCAGAGTAACACTTTCCGTTCCCGGAATTCACAATGTGCTCAACACTCTCGCCACAGTTGCAACCGCAATTTATTCGGGTGCAAAATTCGAGGATTGTGTTAAGGGAATTGAAGAATTCCGCGGTGCAGGTCGTCGATTTGAAGATTTGGGCACATATAACGGCATTACATTTGTTGACGATTACGCTCACCACCCCGCAGAGCTCAAGGTTACTCTTGACGCGGCTATGAAAATGGGCTACAACACAGTTTGGGCAGTATTTCAGCCCTTTACCTATTCAAGAACTGCAATGCACTTCCAAGAGTTTGTTGATGTGCTTAAAATCCCTGACAGATGTGTTATGACAGAGATTATGGGTTCACGCGAAGTAAATACTTATGATATTTACACCTCACAGTTAGCTGAAAAAATCCCAAATTCAGTTTGGTTTAATACTCAACCCGAGGTTTGTGACTATGTTCTCGCAAACGCTAAGGCGGGCGATTTAGTGCTCACAATGGGTTGCGGTGATATTTACAAATCGGCATTTATGATGATTGAGAGATTAAAAAATGGTACAGTTTAACAACAGTTGGGATATTCTTTTAAAAGACGAATTCGAGAAGCCATATTATCTCAATTTGAGAAAATTCCTTGCACAAGAATACAAAACACAGACCATATACCCTCATATGAATGACATTTTTAATGCGTTAAAATATACGGATTATCAGAATGTCAAGGTTGTAATTTTAGGGCAGGACCCATATCATCAGCCAAATCAGGCGCACGGACTTTGCTTTTCGGTGAAAAAGGGAGTTAATCCCCCTCCCTCTTTACAAAATATGTACAAAGAAATTCACGCGGAGTACGGCTACCCCATACCCGACCACGGCGAGCTTACATATTGGGCAGAGCAAGGAGTTTTAATGCTTAACACGGTACTGACGGTGCGTGAAAGTCAGCCCAACAGCCACAAAGGAATGGGTTGGGAAATCTTTACTGACGATATAATAAGTCTTTTGAATCAACGCCCCGAGCCAATGGTATTCTTACTTTGGGGTGCAAACGCAAGGGCAAAGACAAAGCTTATTACAAACCCTGCACATTTGGTGCTCACATCAGCACACCCAAGCCCACTTTCCGCTTATAACGGATTTTTCGGCAACAACCACTTCAAAAAAGCCAACGAATTCTTAAAGCAAAACGGAATGGAAGAAATTGATTGGCAGATAAGATAATAACAAAGATTAACGGCGAGAAAAATTTTTCTCGCCGTTTCACATTTGATGATTATTTAATTACTTGTTTAAAACTTCTGCTTTTTCTTTTTTCATATTTTTAATAAGTGCAATCATTGGAACAAACAAGAAGATTGCCACAATGCCCGCATACAAGAATATTGCTTTTGTAGGAAGAACATCTTCTGCACCCGATGTATTCTTTGTTGCGATATTACCAAGAGTAGGTCCAACCACCATTGGTATAAGCACTACGAATACCATTCTGATACCCTGGAACAAACCAACATTATCCTGTGGTGTATAGTCACGTGTTGAAGCACCAAGCTGAATTGTAAGTACAAGATAGCCGATAAGCACAGGTGCAATACCCACAATAATTGTCATAATATGTGTTGATGTTGAAAGAATAAAGAGTCCTCCAACAAGAAGTGCCGAGCTTATAAGGAAAGTAATCGGTTTATTCTTTACAGCAACCTTCATAAGAATTACAATACCTGCAATAATTGTTGCAACTGAAATAACTGCAGGAACAAGCACGCCTGCTGAAAAAAGATTTACATCTGCATTTGCGGGAAGAACAACTGAGCCCAAGTAAATTATAAGATATGGGAAGAATACTTGAAAAGCACAGTTAAAAATACAGAAAGCAGAAAGGATTAAGTAAAGACTACTGTTTTCTTTAATAACACTTGGTCTGAAGCCATAGAAAAGGTCTGCCCAATAGCTTGTATCCGATTTCTTTTCTGCATTTTCAAACTTTTTAGGATTATCAATAAGGAATACACCTGCAACACCAACAATTGCAACAAATGCACCCATACCTACAAAGAATACGCTATATGAAATTGTTCCGCCCTGAGCCAATGAGCCAACAACCATAATTACGCCCATTGCAAGAAATCCCATAAATGTAGATGCAGTTTCAACCTTTGGTCTTGATTCAGGTGTTGTAACGTCAGTAACCCAGGCATTGAAGGCGGAGTCATTACTTGTTGAACCCATAAATGTCATAACCATATCCATAATAATGACAATCCAAGCAGTTACGGTAATAATTTGACCGGGGTCAGTAAGCCCGAAAAGATTTGCAACATTCTCTTTTGTAATAAAGCCGAAAAGCGCAGTAACAATACCCCAAGCGATATAACCGAATGAAATAAATGCTTTACGATTCTTCAACTTTTCACTGAGAGTACCCATAATAAATGTGGTAACAACAGCAGTGATTGCTGAAAGTGTAACCATAATATTTACTGCATCAGTAAGTGTAAGAGATGCGCCTAAAATACCTTCATTGTAAACACAGTCGTTTAAGAAAGTGTTGAAATACATATTCTCAACGTTCCAGGCAAGCAAACCCATAAACATAAACAAGAGTATACCCGTCCACACACGTTTAGAAAGTTTTCCGTTATTATTACTCATTTTTTATACCTCTTATTTAAAGTAATAAACTCTGCACTCATAAGGTCTTGTTACGAATGAGTTGTCTGTTACAGGGTTGAGACGGTAGTTGTTGAGCACAAGCTCGCCGTCTGCAAGGTTAAAGCCCTCAGGAGCTTTGAACTGAACGCATTTTTCTGTGAAAGAGCAAACAACTAACAGTCTTTCGCCTTCAAGATTTCTTTCATAAACAAAGAGCTTGTCGCTATTCTCGTAATACTGCTTGAAATCACCATAAATTGCTACTTCGTGTTCCTTACGGAATTTAAGGAGCTTGCGGTAATAGTTAAGGATTGAGTTTTCGTCTGCCTCAGCCTGTGCAACGTTGATTTCTGTGTAATTGGGGTTAAGATTAAACCAAGGCTCAGCAGTTGAGAAGCCTGCATATTCGCTGTTGTCCCATTGAACAGGAGTTCTTGAATTTTCACGAGAACCTGCATTAGCCATCTTAACGAAACGGTCACCCTTAATACCAAGTTTATTAAACATAATCTGGTTATTAAAGGTAATCATATCCTTAAACTCATCAATTGAGTGAAGCTCGATATTTGTCATACCGATTTCCTGTCCTTGATAAATAAATGGAGTACCTTTCTGGAGATAACACATTGTTGCAAGCATTTTACCACTTTCAACTCTGTATTTAAGTGAGCCGTAACGGTCAATAATTCTTGGGTGGTCGTGATTTTCAAGATAAAGTGTATGCCAGCCTTTGCCGTTCATAGCGTCATACCATTTTTGATAGCACTTCTTCATCTTTTTGAGGCTGAAAGGATTTTTAATCCAGTCGGTCATAAAGCAGTCTGCTTCAAGGTGGTCAAAGCTGAACATTGTTTTAAGAACCTGAGTATCATCCTCTGTAACAAAACGAAGAACTTTTTCAGGTGTAATAAGTGGACCTTCGCCAACTGTAAAACAATCATACTTTGAAAGCACGTCGTCGTGGAATTCCTTAAGATATTCATAGAGGTGAGGACCACAGTTGTAATGCTCCATACCGCAAGCAACGGGGATTGGGAAGCCGTTGGGAAGTCCCTCTTTCTTTGAAATGTATGTAATAACGTCTTCACGGAAGCCGTCAACACCCATATCGAGCCAGAATTTCATAATATCCTTAACTTCTTGACGAACTTTTGGGTTATCCATATTCAAATCGGGCTGACCCTTTGTGAATACGTGAAGATAGTACTCGTCAACCTCGGGCACATATTCCCAAGCACCGCCCTCAAATGTTGAAAGCCAGTTGTTAGGTGGCTGTTTGCCGTCTTTACCCTTACCTTTTCTCCAGATATAGTAATCGTGATAAGGATTATCAACGCTCTTGCAAGCTTCTTTAAACCATTTGTGCTCTGTTGATGTGTGATTAACAACCAAGTCCATAAACACTTTAAGTCCGCGTTCGTGTGCACCTGCGAGCACCTTTTTAAAGGTTTCCATATCGCCGTATTCGGGATTGATGTCTGTATAATCAGCAATATCATAACCGTAGTCAGCGTTGGGAGATGGATATAATGGTGAGAACCAAATAGCATCTACGCCGATAGATTTAACATAGTCAAGTTTTTCGTAAATACCCTCAAGGTCACCGATACCGTCGCCGTTTGAGTCTTTAAAGCTTCTTGGCCAAATCTGATAAACAGACATTTCCTTATACCAAGCTTTGTTCATAAATAACACCCCTATTTGTTTTAAGATTATATACAAAGTAAGTATAGCATATAAAATGCAAAATGCAAAGTGCAAAGTGCAAAATTATTAAAATAAAAAGCAGGCAGATTAATGAACAAGTCCAGTAAAAACGGACAATAGAAAAAAAGCACCTCCTATGGTAGAAT
>CALFTO010000105.1 GCA_937916195.1 uncultured Clostridia bacterium | reverse complement strand
ATTCTACCATAGGAGGTGCTTTTTTTCTATTGTCCGTTTTTACTGGACTTGTTCAGTTTGGACTGCCTTTTTTGTATGCGATATTTAAGCTTTAAAGCGAATACCAGTCATTAATGTCTTCGTTACTGTAATCTGTATCTACAACCACATATTCTTCGCTATTGCTTCCGCCTAAGACATAATCGGGAACAGACGGAGATGAATGGCTTGAAGAAGAAAAAATTACTGCAATTATGACAAATACTATAAGTTCAGCTATGCAAAGGGCAGAAACTGTGCCGTAAATCTTTTTATAGATGCCCTTTCCACGAATTGCTTTAACAAGAGATATTACAAGAATGACTGCGGGAACAACAGCGAAAATGAAGATTAAGAATACCGTTGAAATACTGTCTGTTGCATCATCGTCATACAAAATGCCGTAGTCGTCGGAATAATAACTTTTCTGTGCAGAATTGAGCTTTTCAAGCAAGGCTTCGTCAGTAATTCTGTGTACAGAAAGCTCAGCAAGAATTCCTTGGGGAGCATCATACAAAAACTCTGAATCCACACCGGTTTCCTTATAATCTATATAATAGAAATTTTCGCCGATATTGAACACCGCTCCCACATAAGCCACCATACTGCCGTCACTACTCTGCACAAAAACCGAATATGTCTCATACAAATCTGCAAGGTCATTACGATTAAGTTTCACGGTTTCACCGAACAGGTCAGTCTTTTGTGCAATTACAGTATTGTCTTCGGGATAAGAAAAGTCAACAATATATTCATTTACATTGCCACTGATAATTTTATTGTATTCATCAAAACAAGTATCCTGAAGAAAATATACTGTAAGGCTTGAGCCGTCATTAAAATAAATCTCAATGCGGTACATATTTTTATATTGGTTACGCTCTATGAGAATATCTGCTATATTCTCTTTCTGCCTATCGGTCAGCTTAACATAAGCACTGTTCCCTGTATAGTATTGGGAATTATATTCATACTCCACAAGCACGGTATAGCCGAAATCCGCTGTGAGAGTTGAAGAATTAAAACGTGAAAACGGCTCGCCGTCAACATAGAGTTTCTGATAATCCTCTGAAAATGTGATTGTGGGCTGTTTTGCTTCAAAAATATTGAAATCTTCATCAATTGCAAAATCCTCGGCAAAGGCGGTCACGGCAAAGCAGGAGAAAATAAACAGAAAAACGAGCATTAATGATAATATTTTTTTCATTTTTATTCCTCCTTAACTTAAATTGAGCTTGCGGTCAAGCATCCAATACTGAATCGAATAAAGCACCGCACAGAAGATTGACATAAACAGGATTAAACCGAACAAAATTAGAGACACAACCTTTACCGTATTCTGTTCAGAAAGATTCCAGAGCCAACTGTCAATACTGGCAATACCGAAAAGCCAGAACATCTGCACAACAAAACTGAAAATACTGTTTGCCACATAGTAAATACCGATTGCGGTGATTACCTTTGCTTTTTTTGCAATAATTGATGCAACAGTTATGCAAGAGAACATAAACAGGCTTGAGAAAATCACAAGTAACACAACAAGTACAAGCGCTTCAATAAACCAAAGCACATAATACGCAATGTACTCATCGCGGAAAAACTCCAGAAGAAAATCGTTTACAAAGCTATACCAATATTCCTTGGTAAAAATTTCTTCGTGAGATACCAAAACAATCATTACAATTATATCAATTATTAAAACCAAGAAAGTTAACATTGCGGTTGTTGTGCTTACAATTAGCTTTGAATTGAGAAGTTGACTGCGTTTTACGGGAAGTGTGAATGTGAGATAACCCTCATCGGTAAAGAAATTCTTGTAAAATCTTGAAAAAATCAAGATTGTTGTCAGAATTGCAAAGGCTACAAGTCCCAAAACTACTACAATCATCAAAAGAGTTGCAACCACATAAAGTGCTTCGGGCAAATCCTTTTCATTTGTAAAAATGCTGATACACCAGCCGCCGCCAAGGGATAACACCACAGATGAAAGTGCCGCAATCCACCAATATTTAAGTACGGCTTTAAAATCATATCTTAAAAGCTTTCTTAACATCTGAATACCTCCTTAAACAACTCGTCAAGGGATTTTCCGCTTTCGTTTCGGGCTTCTTCAGCATTACCTGAGCGAAGAATTCTTCCGCCGTAGCCCAAGAATACGAAATCGTCGAGCACCTGCTCAACATCGGTTATGAGATGTGTTGTAATTACAATTGTTGCCTCAGGGTTATAATTGCTGACAATTGTGCTCAAAATATATTCTCTTGCCGCGGGGTCAACGCCTGCAATGGGCTCGTCAAGAAGATAAAGCTTTGCATTTCTTGACATTACAAGAATTAACTGCACCTTTTCTTTAGTCCCCTTTGAGAGGGACTTGAGATTTGCTTTGGGCTCAATTGCAAGGTCAGCTAAAAGCTTATAAGCTCTTGCCGTATCAAAATCTTCATAAAAATCTTCAAAATACTCAACCAATTCTTCTACTCTCATATTTGAGTTGAAATATGTACGCTCGGGCAAATATGAGATTAACGCTTTACTTTTTTCGCCTACGGGATTGCCCGCAACGGTGATTTCGCCACCGTCTGCCTGCAAAAGCCCTGAAATCAGCTTCATTAATGTGGATTTACCGCAGCCGTTAGGTCCTAAAAGACCAATAATTTTGCCTGCAGGAATATTTATATTGAAATTATAAAGCACGGGAAAATTTTTCTTATATGCTTTGGTTAAATCCTTGCACTCAAGAATATTCATTCCATTACCTCCTCAATCATTCTTACAGCTTGTTCTTTTGAGATTGACAATTCATTCATATTTTTTGAGAATTCGCGGACAAGCTGTTCTGCCATTTTTCGTCTGCAAATCGCGACTACCTGCTCATCTTCGGTCACAAATCTGCCAAGCGTACCCTTTGAAATAATGAGTCCCTCGTTTTCAAGCTCTGCGAACGCGTGCTGAACGGTATTAGGATTTACCGCCGCCTCAAGCGCAATTTGTCGCACGCTGGGTATTTGCTCGCCTGCTTTGTACTCCCCTGACAAGACTTTTTTCACAATTCTGTCAGAAATCTGCAAATAAACAGGTTTATCCGAAGAAAATTTCCAAGCCATAATATCACCTCGCTTGTATTACTGTATTAACACAATAGTACAATGATATATAATTTTTGTCAATAGGTTTTGTTTTGTCATTTTTCATAAAAAAACTGAAAAATATTTTGCACAGTGCTTAATATTAAATCTTGAATTCCCAAATACTATTGTGTATAATATTTCGTTGTATGTTTATTAGAGGATAATCTGCATTAAAAGGACGAAAATTATGGAATTATCAAAGAAAAATGTGAAAATTATTCTTGGAATAATAACTTTCGGAATACTTTTGTTTTCTGCTACCCAGCATTTAACTGCGGTTTTGGCATTTCTTGGTGGTATTCTTAAAATTGTAGCTCCCTTAATTGTGGGCTTCTGCCTTGCGTTTATCCTTAATATAATTATGACCTTGCTTGAAGATAAAGTATGGGGCTTTATGGGCAAAAGCAAAAAAGCGTTTGTAAGAAAAATGAAACGTCCCGTAAGCCTTGTGTCCACAATCATTTTAATGCTCGGCTTTGTGGTTTTACTTCTTTTCATTATTATCCCCGCACTTAAGGATTCAATTGATTTACTTGTTGCAAAAGTGCCCGGCTATTACGAGAGCGTTGTTGCTTGGATTGACTCAATTGTCAAGGATTTCGGTCTTGATGTGAGCACAGAGGCACTTCACAACCCGAAATTCACAATTAATGACATTATGGCAATGGTTGAAAAGGTATTTTCATTTGAAGCCACAGGCGATATTCTCAACACAACGGTGGGCGTTACATCGTCAGTTATTTCGGGAGTTGCAAACTTTGCCCTTGGCTTTATCATTGCAATTTATATACTCGCCGAAAAAGAGAAAATCGGCAAATTCACCCGCAGAGTGCTTGAAGCGGCTTTACCCGAAAAGGTTACAGACAAAATCTATAATGTATCTAATGTGGCGGCTTCTTCATTCTCAAGCTTTATTACAGGTCAATTTACAGACGCATTGCTTTTAGGTGTTATGTGCTTTATCGGTTCGTCAATTCTGCGTATTCCCAACGCGGCAGTTGTGTCTGTAATAATCGGTATTTCAGCGATAATCCCCGTAATTGGTCCTATTGTGGGCGAAGTGATAAGCGTGCTTATTCTTCTTATGGAAAGTCCCATAAAGGCACTTATTTTCTTAATATTTATCCTTATTTTACAGGTTATTGACAACAACTTTATTTACCCCAAAATCGTGGGCAAATCAGTTGGACTTCCCGGAATTCTCGTATTTATTGCGGTAGTTCTTGGCGGTAATTTAGGCGGAATTATGGGTGTGCTTTTGGGTGTTCCCACCGCGGCAGCACTTTATGCACTCTCAGTTGAGTGGCTTAAATCAAAAAACAAAAAGAAAAGACTTGAAAAAAAGGCAGAAGAGGTTGAAGAAACCGAGCCTGCCAATGAATAAACAGCAAAATCCAGATGTGACGGTGACAACTATGCGTAAATTAGGCTTTGACAACGACAAATATCTTCGTATGCAATCTGAGCATATTAAGGAAAGAATTAACAATTTCGGCGGTAAGCTTTACCTTGAATTCGGCGGTAAAATCTTTGACGATTACCATGCCGCCCGCGTTCTGCCCGGCTTTAAGCCAGACAGTAAGATGAAGATGCTTCTTCAACTTAAGGACGACGCTGAAATTATTATTGCAATCTGTGCAAAAGACATTGAAAAGAATAAAATCCGTAGTGACCTTGGCATCACTTATGACCTTGACGTGCTTCGTCTTATTGACATTTATCACGGCTTTGGTCTTTATGTGGGCGGTGTTGTGCTCACTCAATTCTCTAATCAACCCGCTGCAATTGTTTTTGAGCAGAAACTCCAGAGCCTTGGAATAAATGTTTATCGTCACTACCCCATTGACAATTATCCTATGGACGTACAGCTCATTGTAAGCGACGAGGGTTACGGCAAGAATGATTATATTGAGACAAGCCATTCACTTGTTGTTATCACCGCACCTGGTCCCGGAAGTGGCAAAATGGCAGTTTGTCTTTCACAGCTTTATCACGAGCACAAACGTGGAATTAAGGCGGGCTACGCGAAGTTTGAGACCTTCCCAATCTGGAACTTACCTCTCAAGCACCCCGTTAACCTTGCTTATGAGGCTGCAACCGCTGACCTTAACGATGTTAATATGATTGACCCCTATCACCTTGACGCATATGGTGTTACAACCGTCAACTATAACCGCGATGTTGAGAATTTCCCAGTACTTAACACAATATTCCAAGAAATTTACGGCGAATCACCTTATAAATCACCTACCGATATGGGTGTTAATATGGCAGGCAACTGCATTATTGACAATGATGTTGTGTGCACTGCTTCAAAGAAAGAAATTTTGCGTCGTTACTGTAATTATCTTGTTCAGCAGAAGAACAACAAAAAGGTTTCTGACGAGCTTCACAAAATTGAGCTTATTATGAAGCACCTTAATATTTCAAATGCTGACCGTCCCGTAATTTCAGCGGCTCTTGAGCTTTCTGAAAAGACAGATGCTCCCGTTACTGCGATTGAGCTTTATGACGGCAGAATTATCACAGGTAAGGCGGGCGAGCTTTTGAGCTCATCATCTGCAATGCTTCTTAACGCTCTTAAGGCGATTGCAGGACTTGACGATGAAATTTTACTTATTACTCCAACAGTATTCGAACCAATCAAACAGCTTAAAATCCGTATGCACGAAATGGATACAAGCCTTCACCCCGAAGAAGTGCTTATCGCCCTTTCAATCTGTGCTACAATGAACCCATTGGCGCAAAAGGCACTTGATGCAATTAAGCATCTTGTTGGTTGTGACGCTCACTCAACAGTTGTGCTTTCAGGTACGGACAAGGAAACTCTTCGTAAGCTTGGCTTGAATGCAACCTATGAGCCATATAAGAAGAATGATAATTTGTATTATAATTAAATTGTAAATTACACCTATAAAAAAAGTGACTGCTCAATATGAACAGTCACTTTCATTTTATTCTGATAAAATTATCCGCATATAGTCAGTTCGTAAATCAAGAATTCTGTAAATACGAACCGCATCATCAAATGCAATATAAAATATTCCGTAATTACCGCTGAATAAACAACGATAATCAGTTTCTCTGCCTGTTTTTTCGCTCAATTCAACCCCTAAATTCTGCATAAGCGATAAACGGTGAGTACTTTTAATTATACCGTCTGTCACATTTTTTGCCGCAATAGGATTTTGCAAATTATTGGAAATATATTGTTTGATTTCACGCAAATCCTCGCGAGCCTGAGGTGTATAAACTATTTTCATACTTGAGCACCGAATTCAGAAAGAATATCATCTTCTGAAACCCAATCCTTTTCAGTTTTAACTGAAAGCTCGCCCTTTCTCAATTCACTCATTAAAATTGCAACAGCTTGCTCTTTTATTGCCTCTTTACTGTTTTGAGTTATAATTAAGGGCATACCTTCTGCATTTATTGACTGCTGAATAAAAACATTAATAGCATCGGTAAGTGTCATTCCGCAACGGGCATAAATATCTTCAACACATTCTTTTACTTCGGGATTAATTCGCATTTGGAACATTGTAGTTTTAGGTGCATTAGCTACTGACAAATATTCTGCCATAAAATCAACTCCTTTTTTCTATATTATATCTTTTTGTGTAAACATTGTCAATACAATGTCAGTACAAAATACTTATATGCAATAATGTATAAAATATTTTAAATTGTTCACAATTTATACATTGACTAAATATTTTATAGAGAGTAAAATATTTACATTAATATTTGGCGGTGACAAAATGAGTCTTGTTGAAGTTAGAGATATGTATAAAATTTACAACCCCGGTGAAAACGAGGTGCGAGCTATTGACGGCATTTCACTCACCATTGAAAAAGGTGAATTTGTGGCGATTATCGGTCAGTCGGGCTCGGGTAAATCAACACTTATGAATATGTTGGGGCTTCTTGATATTCCCACAAGCGGTACTTATCTGCTTGACGGCATTGACACAGCGAATATGACTGATGATGAGCTGTCAGAAATAAGGAACAAGGAAATCGGCTTTATTTTTCAGGGCTTTAACCTTATTCCTAGCCTTACGGCAGTTGAAAATGTTGAGTTACCCTTGGTCTACCGCGGTATGAAAAAGGAAGAACGCAACAAATTAGCTCTTGAGGCACTTGACAGAGTTGGACTTTCTCACCGTCTTGACCATTTGCCGAAGCAGATGTCCGGTGGTCAGCAACAGAGAGTTGCAATTGCTCGTGCAGTTGCTGCTCGCCCACCCGTTATTCTTGCTGACGAGCCCACAGGTAACCTTGACAGCCATTCGGGAATTGAGGTTATGAAAATTCTTCACGAATTACACGAAGAAGGCAGAACAGTTATTCTCATTACCCACGATAACGATATCGCAAGCGAGGCACAGCGTGTAATTCGAATTCAAGACGGTCAAATTGTTTCTGATATTATGAACAGATAACGATAATTTGTTTATTATTTAACAATCAACAAAAAATATTAAAAAAATATGGAAAAATACTGCAAAAAAATGTGGTATTTTTCTTTTTTTTATGGTAAAATTTTTAGATGTATATGAAGTTTCTACTTGGAGGTATAAGTATGAAAATGAAAAGTACTATGAAAAAGCTTTTCTGCGTAATTCTCGCAGTGGCAGTTTTTGCTGTAAGCGTTCCTTTTACAGCACTTGCGCTCCCCGCTGACGAGGTTAATTTTGCGATTTTGAGTGATACTCACTACTTCGCAGAGTCCTCAATGGGTTACTCAGAAACAGACCGTCAAGAGTTTAATGAGATTATGCTCATGAATAACTCTACATCAGGCTTAGCCCCCGCTCTTACAAAGGCGGCAATGGCTAACATCACCGCTATGGCAAAGAATGGTGAAATTGATTTTCTTTTGCTCCCCGGTGACCTTACACGAAACGCTGAAAAGGCCGCTCACAAAGAACTGGCTGCTTTGCTTGCTCAGTTTGAGGCTGACACCGGCGTGCCCGTTTACGTTATCGTTGGTAACCACGATGTAAACAATCAGCGTGCTATGTACTATGACGGCGAAGAGCTTGTAAGCGTTAAAAAGAACCCTGAACTCAGAGCAGAGCTTGACACAACTCCTGAAGAATTTGAAGAAATTTATGCTGATTTCGGATATTCTTCAGAGGGCGGATATTACAATCGCTATAAAGCACACGCTGATAACAGCGAAGGCTCACTTTCATATGCAATTGATATTGACGACAATCATCGTCTTATTGCTATTGACTCACAGCTTTATTCTGCTGACAACACAGACTCAGGTCTTGATGAGCAGGAAACTGCAGGTCATATTTCTGATGCACTTTTAGAGTGGACACTCGAAGAATGTGCAAAGGCAGAGGCTGACGGCAAGACAATTATCGGTATGTGCCACACAAACTTTATTCCTCACTTTGAAACAGAGGTTGACCTTTTTGACAACTTCGTTCTTCGCGGTTGGGAAAAGGTTGCTGACGCTTTGGCAGATGCAGGTATGCACTTTGTTGTTTCAGGTCACGTTCATATGCAGGATGTTGCAACATATGTAAGCGACAACGGTGAAGAAATTACTGATGTTACTACAACATCAATTCTCAGCTATCCCAACCAGTTCAGAACTGTTAATATGCAGACTTCACTTAACAACGACATCACAATGAGCTATGACACACATGGTGTTGATGAATATGTTCCTGTTTACGTAAACGGTGTTGCACAGCCCACACCATTTAAATATGAAACTTGGAAATACAATTTCGGTGGTGCAGATATTAAGAATTTCGTTATGAATGTTCTTGAATATCAGCTTCGTTACGGCTTCGGTAAGGATGTTAAGGATGCAGGCGGACTTTACTACTATCTTGACGAGATGGTTGGTATGAGCACAATTCTTGACGGTGTTACAGGCTATGAAGTTTTTGACGGCATCGGTAACGCAGCGCTTAACACAATTATCTATTCACTCTGCCATCAGCTTGACAGAAAATTGTTGACTGATGTTGATAAAACTCTTGAAATTTTAAGTCCTATTCTTGATAAGCTTCTTGATATTAAGGTTTCAGACGAGCGTTGCACAGTATTTGCAGACACACTCGGTTTCGAGAGTAAATACGATTACGGTACAATCGGCGATTTGGCTTCAACCGTTCTTGCATATCACACAACGAACAACGAAGACCCCAACAACGACCCATTCCTTCAGAGTGCGCTCGACCGTTTCTACAATGGCGAAAATGCTGAAACAATTGTAAACGTATTACTTGACGTTGTTCTCAATGATTTGCTTCAAGATGTAATTCTTGACAGCCTTAACATTGACTTTATCTCATTCGGCTCTAACCTTGGTCCAACATTCGTTCCGGAACTCAACTTGGATATTTATGAAATTATTACGGGCAGAGAATGGGAAGGCTTCGGCATTGACGATGTTATTTCACTTATTCTTATGACAGGTATTGCAGGTGGCGACACATTAACTGATGTTGTTTACGGTCTTCTTGATGAATACCTTACACAAAGTCAATATGACATTATTGACGGTGAATTCTACCGCATTATGAAGGATTTGACACACGACGAAACTCCTGCATATATGGCAGACCACGAGGGCACAGTAACTTATTCAGGTAAGGTTGCAGTACCGCTTAGTCAGAATAATCTTCGTATCCCCTCTCACGTTGCAGTAACATTCGGCGAAGATACTTCTTCTTCAGTAAACATCAGCTATGTTACAAAATACAGCGTAACTGACACAGATATTCAGCTTGTTCCCTATTCAGAAAATCCCGATTTCTCAAAAGGCACAACAGTTAAGGCAAATATTAAAACTGATTGTGAAATCGACGCTGTTCGCGAATATGCTTCAATTGACTTAGGTTTCCTTGGAATTCTTTATCATCAGATTGAAGTAAACCGCCACACAATTGAAATTACAGGGCTTGAAGAGGGCACAAAATACTGCTACCGTATCGGTGATGCAGACCGCGGTTGGTGGAGCCAGACAGGCGTTATTGACACTGCTGACAACTCAACATCTTTCAGCTTCTTCCACGTAACTGACCCGCAGTCAGTAACAGAAAAGCAGTACACATATGACTGGGCAGCAACACTTGAGACTGCATTCTCAAATCACGATGCAAACTTCATTCTCAGCACAGGTGATATGGTTGACAACGGCAACGATTTCGTAGAGTGGAAGAGAATGTTCAACTTGGCATCTGACACACTTATGGAAACAGTTCTTATGACAGCGGCAGGTAACCACGAAGCACGTGGCGACTACGCAAACATTGAAAACTTTGTTTATGCAAATGCTCCTGAGCAGGATACAACAACTGGTGTTTACTACTCATTCGATTACAACACAGCTCACGTGGCAGTGCTCAACACCAACAACCTTAACGAAGACGGCTCACTTTCAAACGACCAGCTTGAATGGCTCAAGGCTGATATGAGTGCAAGTAACAAGGCTTGGAAGTTCGTAGCGCTTCACAAAGCTCCTTACTCAAACGGCTCACACTTTGACGATGAAGATGTTGCTGCACTTCGTGCACAGCTTCAAGGTCTTATGCCAGAGCTTGACATCGACGTTGTATTCCAGGGTCACGACCACGTTTATATGCGTACAGACGTTATGAACAACAATGCAGTTGTGGCTACCGAGAAACAGCTTCTCACCTACAATGGCCTTAACTATACATCAAAGATTAAGCCTGAGGGCACAATTTACTCAATCAACGGTACTGCAGGCTCAAAGCATTATGAGCCCAAGGCTGCAGAGAAAACTGCTGAAGCATTCCCCGCAGGAGAAGCAGTAATTCACCTTGAAGTTCCGTCATATTCATACATTCAGATTGACGGCGGCAACCTCTATTTCGACTCATATTCAGTTGAAAACGGCGAAGAAACAAGAGTTGACCAGTTTGCAATTTCAAAGGTAATCACACTCGAAGACGGCACAATTGTTGACGGCTCAAACGGAAACAAGGTTGACGACAGTAATAAGAACGAAAACGAAGACGGCAACGGCGGTTCAGGTATTATGGATGATATCGCTGACACATTCCGCGAGAATAACATTCTCGGCTATGTAGCAACAGCCATCGGTGCACTTCTTGTTATTGCAGGCGTTGTATCAACAATTGTTGTAAGACGCAGACGTGAAGAAATGTAAAATTCGAAATGCTAAATTGACGGCGAGAGAAATCTCGCCGTTTTTTTATAAATCGCGTCGCAGACCCTTAATTTCGAATTTAGAATTTAGAATTTAGAATTCAAATTATACTTGACTTGAAATTACACTTTTGTTATAATACATAAGATATTGAAAACGCGATGAAAAAGAAAGTAGATTAAGTGAGTACACTTGACAGAGAATTGTGTCTTGGCTGAAAGCACATAAGTCAAAAGCTTAATTGAAGTTCACTTTGGAGCGGTGCTATTGAAAATTGCAGTAGATAGCAACGGTTTATTTCCGTTACAGAATACGAAAGTGTTAGCTTTCAAGTTGGCATATATAATTTGAAACAGCCTTAAAACGATAATTTTCAAATCTTTTCGGTTCTTCGAACTCGAAAGGCGTCAGCCTTTCATCGTTCTCAGTAACCAAAAATTCTTATAAAAATTCTTTCGTTTTAAGGTCAAAGATTTTTTTGTTAGCAGATTTTTGTCAAGCTAAGGCACAAAACGGAGAAAATCCTTTGTGGATTTTCGAGTATTTTAACGACAGATTGGCGAAAATATGCATCAAAAAAACTATTTCAAATTATATATGCCAACTTGCACTAAAAATTTGGGTGGTACCGCGGATTAGTTTATTCGTCCCATACGGTTTTCGTATGGGGCTTTTTTATTTGCAAATCATATACAATAATATAAAAAGGATTGATAGTATGAAAGAAAAGCTTGAAGCTATACGCGTCAAGGCAGAGGCAGAGCTCAGTACATTTACTGAACAAAGCCAGCTTGAGAATTTCAGAATTGCAGTTCTCGGCAAAAAAGGTGAACTCACCTCTATTCTCAAAATGATGGGCTCACTTTCAGCAGAAGAGAGACCAATTATGGGTCAGCTCGCTAACGAAGTGAGAGCATTTATTGAAGAAAAAATCACAGAAAAGAGTAAGGAACTCAAAGAGCTTGAACTCAAAAAAGAAATTGAGTCAATGCCTGTTTTTGATATTTCAGTTCCAGCAAATCTCAACCGTGGCTCATACCACCCCATCACACTTGTTCAGCGTCAATGCGAAAATGTGTTCAAGTCAATGGGCTTCAATGTTGAAGATTACAGCGAAGTTGTTACTGACTACGAGTGCTTTGAGGCACTTAATATCCCCAAGGACCACCCTGCGCGCGATATGCAGGATACATATTACCTTGAGAACGGCCAGCTCTTAAAATCTCACACTTCTGCGGCACAGAATGCTATTTATAAGAAGTATAAAGATGCACTTATTAACGACGGTGTGCCGATTAAGGCAATTTTCCCCGGTCGTTGCTTCCGTAATGAAGCTACTGACGCTTGCCACGAAAACACCTTCTTCCAGATGGAAGGCGTTATGGTTGACAAGGACATTTCAATTTCAAACCTTATTTACTTTATGAAAACAATGCTTTCTGAAGTATTTCAAAAGGATATTAAGGTTCGACTTCGCCCCGGCTTTTTCCCATTCGTTGAGCCCGGCTTTGAGCTTGACATAAGCTGTCTTATCTGTGGTGGCGAGGGTTGTCCTTCTTGTAAGCACAGCGGTTGGCTTGAGCTTTGTCCCTGCGGTATGATTCACCCCGAAGTTCTTAAAGCAGGCGGAATTGACCCCGAAGAATATACAGGTTTTGCATTTGGTCTTGGTCTGACCCGTCTTGCAATGATGACATACGGCGTTAAGGATATCCGTGACTTAAACAGCGGTAGCCTTAAGGTACTCACACAGTTTACGGACGACAGAAATTAAGGAAGGAGGGCAAAAATTATGTTTTTATCAATGAATTGGATTAGTGATTTCGTTGACCTCTCAGGTCTTGACAAGCTTGATTTAATCCACCGTTTCTCACTCTCAACTGCTGAAGTTGAAAACGAAATTTTCTTCAAGGGCTCTGACATCAGCGGTATTGTTGTTGCTGAAATCAAATCAGTTGAAAATCACCCTGAATCAGAAAAATTACATCTTTTAAAGGTTGACATTGGCGAAGCAGAGCTTGTTGACGTTGTTTGCGGTGCACCCAATGTTCGCGTTGGTATGAAAACTGCATTTGCAAAGGTTGGCGCTAAAATCGGCGAAATTGAAATTGCCCCCCGCCCCCTTGCAGGCTATATGTCTTGTGGTATGTGCTGTTCTGAAAAAGAAATCGGCATAAGCGATGACAATTCAGGCATTATGGATATTACTGATGAGGTAGCAAACGGCACAGATATCAAAGAGCTTTACGAGGTTGAGGATATCGTTTTCGAGGTTGATAACAAATCACTTACAAACCGCCCTGACCTTTGGGGACATTACGGTATTGCCCGCGAATTCGCAGCATTGGCAGGCAGAGAGTTAAAACCTCTTGACGTTGTTGATTTGAAAAAGTATGACAATCTTCCTAAAATTGATATGAAGATTGAAGACGACCTCTGTCAGCGTTATTCTTGCTTACAGGTTGAGGATATTCACACAAATGTGAGCCCTGTTAATATGAGAATTCGTCTTTACTATTGCGGAATGAGAGCTATCAACTTCCTCGCTGACCTTACAAACTATTTAATGCTTGAAATGGGTCAGCCAATGCACGCTTTTGACTCTCGCAATGTTGAGAAAATCAGAATTAAGCGTTTTGCAGAGCCTTTTGTATTCCAGACTCTTGACGGTGTTGACCGCAACATTGACGAAAATACTCTTATGATTTGCAACGACAACACACCCGTAGCAATCGCAGGTATTATGGGTGGTCTTGACAGTGAAATCGTTGAGGACACAACAACTCTTACCCTTGAATCTGCAACCTTTAATGCGGCTTCAACAAGAAAATCAACCGTTCGCCTTGCACACCGTACAGACGCTTCAATGCGCTATGAAAAGTGCCTTGACCCCGAAATGACAGTTCCTGCTATTGCAAGATTTGTAAAGCTTCTTACAGACACAGACAAGGACGCAAAGGTTGTTTCTTCACTTACTGATGAATACGCTTATCACTACCCCGAAGTAATACTTGACTTTGACAAAGCATTTATTGACAAATACACAGGAATTGACATTCCAAGCGACACAATCGTAAGCACACTTCTTTCTCTCGGCTTCGGCTGTGAACAGAATGGTGACAAATTTACCGTATCAGTTCCCTCTTGGCGTGCAACTAAAGACGTTACAATCAAGGCTGATATCGTTGAAGAAATCACAAGAATTTACGGCTACGATAATTTCGATGTTCACACTGCTGAAACTCCCCTCTACCCTGTTCGTGAGGCAGTCGAAAAGAGTGTTGAAAACAGAATTAAGGATATGCTTGTTCACCGTTATTCACTTCACGAGCTTCATTCTTATGTATGGGCTTACACCGATGAATACAAGGCTTTAGGCATTGAGGTTGAAGACAATATAAAGCTTATTGACGCAACCAATCCCAACATTGAGACAATCCGTAAGTCAATTGTGCCCACACAGCTTTGTCAGGTTAAGACAAATGTGAACTTTGCGGCTGATTTCGGTGTATTTGAAATCGGTAAGGTAATTAACGGCTTAAAGGCTGACGGACTTTGCGACGAGCAGAAAAAACTCTGCGTTACACTTTTCAGCAAGACAAAATCTCTTGAAGCACTTTATGTTGAGCTTTCAACAATGCTTTCAGTTGTGTCTGACAACATTAAGCACAAAGCTTTAAGCTTTACTCCCGCAGAGGCTACTCATTCTTATGAGCACCCAAGAAACCTTAACACAATCAGCTGTGACGGTGTAGCACTTGGTGAAATCGGCATTGTTCACCCAACAGTTTCAAAGAAGATTGACAAGAAGGCTGCTATTGTATTCGCTGAAATTGATGTTACTAAATTCTCTGAAATTTCAGATGCAGGAATTCACTATGCAGAGCCCTCAAAGTTCCCCGCAATTGATGTTGACCTTTCATTCGTGACAGAGACCTTTGCACCAATCGGCAAGGCAATCGAAAATGCAAATTGTCCTCTCGTTAAAAAGGTTGAGGTTACTGACACCTACCGCGATGAAAACGGCAAATCAATCACCGTTAGACTTATATTCTCTCACCCAGAGAAAACTCTCACAAGAGATGAGGTTATGGAAGTTGCGAACGGAATTATCAATGAATTGGCAAAAGACGGAATTGCGTTAAAATCATAAAGAAAGCACCCTTCGGGGTGCTTTTTAATTCGAAATTCATAATTCGCAATTCGAAATTTTTATAATTAGCGTCGCAAAACCTTAATTTCGAATTTTGCATTTTGAATTTTGCATTTATTTTAATTTTGGTATTGTTTTTTAATTATTTTATGTGTATAATATATTTAATTAGTATCAGGAGGTGGCGAAATGCTTGACCCTAACAAGACAATTCAATTCTCATTAAAAGATGACCGTGAGGAAGCTACACGTCAGACACTTTTACAGGTTTATGACGCTTTGGTTGAAAAGGGCTACAACCCTATCAATCAGATTGTGGGCTATATTCTTTCAGAAGACCCCACTTACATCACAACTCACAACAATGCGAGAAGTTTAATCCGCCGCCTTGACAGAGACGAGCTTTTACAAGACCTTGTAAAAGAATATCTCAAAATTTCAAAGAATAAGTAAGAGGTGCTTATATGGCAGAGAACAATAAATTCCTCACTTATAAGGGCAAACCGTTAGTAAGAAACGGCAAAACCCTTTATTACGGCGAAGCATCTGAAAAGTATGTTATTATGATGCAGATTTTGGCTACAAAGCCCGTTGGCGACGTTGAAGTTGCTTCAAAGGTATCTGTTCAGCTTATTAACACAGACCCCGATGTCAGCGCTCGTGAGAGAATTGTAAAATCAAGTGAAAAAAAAGGCCTTTATGCCGCTATGGACATTGCTGAAATATGGCTTAGTCGTGCATTGGCTAACTAAACAACAAAAAGGAACGGTGGATGGGGATATCCGCCGTTTTTTATTTAAAGGAGAAGGATTATTATGTTTCACAAAATGACTATTGCAGGGCTTGAGCGTCATTTACCCCTCTGCCCTCTTAATGATGAACTCAACATTGGTGCTTTTGTTATTTTCGGTGACCCCGAGCTTACAACTGCTTGCGCAGAGGAGTTACTTAAAAAAGCTCCCGAATATGACTACATAATCACCGCAGAGGCAAAGGGAATTCCCCTTGCACACGAAATGGCAAGACTTGCAGGTAATCAGAAATATTTTGTTGCCCGCAAAAAGCCAAAGCTTTATATGACAGGTGTTTTTGAGTCAACAGTCAATTCAATTACCACCGAGGGCGAGCAGAAGCTTTATCTTGACACTGCTGATGCCGAAATTATGAAAGGTAAGAGAATTCTTATTGTTGACGATGTTGTGTCCCTCGGTCAGTCACTTGCGGCAGTTGAAAAGCTTGTAAATGACGCAGGCGGAATTATCTGCGGTAAGATGTTCATTTTAGCCGAGGGCGACGCGGCTAAACGCGACGACATAATTTATCTTGAAGAATTACCGTTATTTAAGAAAGACGGAAGTATATTATAAGTACAAAACGCAAAGTGTAAAGTGCAAAACGAATGCCTGCCAAGTTAAAGCTTGACAGGCATTTTTATTATTTACTGTTTTTTACCATTCACGAATTATTTCGGGGTTTTCAAAGATATTGTTGATAGTTTTAAGGAACGGAACAACATCACCAAATCCGCCAATTCTGTGGTCAAACATAATGTTTATGGGCAACATTTTCTTTGTACCGATTTCAATTTCGCCCTTTTCATTTTTGAACACATATTCCTTATCCTGAACTGCACCGATTGCCATAATAAAGCTTTGAGGATAAAGAATAGGTGCGTATGTAACATTACCGGGAAGCCCTGCACTGATTGAGCCCAAGTTTGTAAGACAAACTGTACCCTCGTTGAGTTCATATGGCTGAAGTGACTTTTCAGGGTCACGGTCTGCGTGCTTGAAAATGCCCGCAAAAGAAGCAACCTTATATTTGCCAAAATAACCTGTTACAACCTGCGAAAGTGCCATACCGATTTTGCCTTTGAGCACAAAGCCGATAACGCGCTGTGCGATTACGTCGAAAAGCACGCGGTCAACATCGGTAGTTTTGAGAACAGTCAAAAGTCTGTCCATTTCTTCATAAATTTCTTTAAGATTTTTTTCTTCAAGATTACGAAGTTTAATCGGGAATGTTTCGCCACTCTCCATAAACACGGGAACGGCAACATCAATATGCTTTTTCACGATAAGTCTGCCACAAGAGGATTTTGCCTTATACTCAAGGTGTGAATTAAGGCGGGGTGCAACCTTTAAGCCCTCAGCAAGCACACGAAGCATTAATGTGTTGAAAGAAAGCGGATAATCAACCTCTTTTTTCAAGGCTTTAAATTCATCCCAGAATTTCGTGATGTCTGCTTCATAGTTATATCCGCCTGCGGGAATAGTTGTAGCATTTGTTAGCACATTACCTGAAACTCTTGCTTTCAGGTTGAAATATTCAACAGTATCGCCCTCTTCGGGTCTGCAAAGTGCTGTATCAAGAAACTTTTTTAAACTCATAATGGAACTCCTTTGGGGATTGAATTTAATTACAAATTTATTTTAACATTATTCACATTATTTGGCAAGCATAAATTAACGGCGTGAGCAAGCTCCCGCCCTACGACCATATTGGTGAAATATATGAAATCGCGTCGCAGACCCTTAACTTTGCATTTTGCGCTTTGCACTTTTCACTTAAATCCATTTTCTTCAATTTGACTTTTATTTAGATTTGAGTTATCATATATTTTAGTAGATTTGAGGTGTAAATATGAAAGAATATTTCAAAAGACTTGTGAGTGTCCCAAAAAAATGGGAGCTTATATTATGGTGGATTTTCAGAATAACTATGATTGTGGCGATGATTGACTCGGCTTTTGGCTTGGGAATTCGCCGTGACGAGCCCGATATTCAACAGGTTTTGCAGACGGGTGCAAATCTTCTTGCAATGTTTGCGTGGGAGGTTTCGCAGGTATTCCCAAAGAAAACTTGGCTCTACTATTTCCCCACATACATACAGACAATTCTTATTCCGCTTGTGTGGGGTGCATCGTTCGGCGGTGCTTACCTTAACTGGTATTACAGCATAAATTCGTGGGATATTATTCTTCACACAGTTCTTGGTGGATTCGCGGTTATTATGGGCTATGAGCTTGTTTGCTGCATTCAGAAGCGCGACCGTAAATATGTGCACGTCAACATTGCAATTCTTTGTGCACTTGGTGTGTCATTCCTCGGCTGTACAGGCTGGGAGGTTTTTGAATTCACTTTCGACCAGATTGCAGGCGGTGACAGCCAGCATTGGTCAAAGGCTTTAGCGGAAGAAGCGGCAATACTTTATAACAATCCGCATCTTGCCCACCCCAATGTAATACCCGAGCTTGACCCAATGAGATATGCACTTATCGACACAATGGAAGACACACTTTGCAATGTTGTGGGCGGACTTCTTGTGTATTTAGGTCTTCGTATTAAGCCCTATAACCATTCAGGTAAACGAGACATAAATAAACTAATAGAAGAAGAAAAAGAGTTAATAGAAATTAAATAAGAGCAAAACAAAAGCCTTGGAACTGTGTGGTTTCAAGGCTTCTATATTTTAATTCTTTGTCAATTTCACAGGATATCCTTCATTTGAATTTGACGAGCCCGTAAGTGTAAGTTTATTACCATCAAGAGTGAATGTCTCATAATGAGATTTACCGTTGATTGTATAAACAATCTTATTGCCGTCTACTGTGTATTTTCCCTCCTGTGCTGTGCAGATTTCTTTAAGAATTTCATCTGCATACGCTTCATAGCTGAGAACATTTTCAGGAGTGAGCATTCCACCCTGCGATTCAATCTTCACCCTGCCTGCTTCTACCACAAGTGAACGATACTCTTTACGAACTTCGGTTATATTCACGATGCTGATACCCACGCTAAATGTTCCGTCGCTGTTGAACTTATATGTGGTTCTCATTTTTATATTTGTCTTTGTAATTTCAGCGTTATAAAAATCAGTATAAAAATTCTGTGGCGACACAATCTCGTTATAAACCCACTCACCTACCAGACTTTTGTCTGATTTGCCTGTTGTTTCGTCAGATTTGGTGGGCTCTTCTTGGGTTGTATTTTCTTTTTCGGTTGTTGAGGTAGAAGTTGAACTCTGCTCTTCTTTTATATTATCATCTTTGCAGGAAGAGAATGCAAAAACCATTGATAACACAAGAATACAAGTCAGTATTTTTTGAAAAGTTTTAATAAAAATCCCTCATTTTAAAAAGCCCCGCAAGATTTACTTACGGGGTTTTAATTATTTTACTGTGGCAATAAGTGTGGCAAAATTTTATTCAATGTCAACATTGGCATTTCGCTGAATGCGGCATCACCATAAACATAATAAAGTGCATCACTTATTGACTTTGAAACAACATACAAGGTCTTTGATGTGTTCTTGTCGCTAAACAGATTATTGCCGTTTACAATCTTGTCATAGATTGCATAGAAACGGTCACTTGCTGCTTTACAAGCATCAGCATCAACCACTTTTATTGCAAGCATTGCGTCAACCTGTGCGATAGCACCCTTAAGCTCTTCAGCATCTGCAGTTGAAAGTGTGCTTGTATCATAAGCTCTCATTTCGTCAACATCTTTGCGAAGCTGCAATGTTTCTCTGCTGTAATTGAACTGTGGATACTGCTCAGGATATGAATAAACGTTTTTAAAGCTTTCATCTGTAAGAAGCTTGATGATAAGGCTCATAATAACGTCGTTTGAAGCAGTTGTTGCGTGGTTCTGTCCGCTGAAATAGAATGTTGTATCAGGAAGAAGTCCTGAATTAGCATCAATAATTCCTTCAGGGTCAGTATGGTCATGCCATGGAATTAGACAGCAATTACGGTATGGTTTGTAATCTTCAGGAAGTTTCTGCTTGAGACCTGCTGAATATGCGCCGATTGATGTTGAAGCAACATGAATAATACCGTCAGCCTGTGTTGTATCGTGTGAAACTGCAAGCTGATAAAGTTCAACATTAGTGTCAACTATATCAAAGATTTCAACGCCTTCAAACCTTGCTTTAAGGATATAGTTTTCTGAATTGAGCTGTGCGTCATAATACCAATCAGCCTGACGACGAATTTCTGCCATATCGTCACCTGCAAGATACATATCACGACAAACCTCGTAATCGCCTGATGGTACAAGACCCCACATAAGTGTTGAATATCTTAAATGGTCGTTAATGAGCGTTTCAGCAACAATATCTAAAAGATTGTCAACGTCAGTATTCGGCATAAGACGAAGAAGAATGTTGATTAAATATGGAAGATATGCATCTTTACCTAAAACTGACGGGAACATTGATGTATAAAGAAGCTCTTCGTTTTTATTGAAGCCATATCTGTAGCAATCGCCAAGAAGTGAAGCACCGTCAAGAGCAGGAACTGTAAGCACCATTCTGTTGATGTCGCGTGCAAGAGAAATATTCTTTTCGTCATAGAGCTTCATAAGAGCATTCGCAATTGAACCGCCCTGGCTTACAGGAACAATATTAACCTTTGATGAGCCTGTGTCTTCTTTAACGAACTGAATGAAGTCATAAAGGTCATTTGCAGTCTTAATCATATTGCCTGTTGAAACATAGTTGAAAACATAAAGGTTTTCCATACCTGCTATTTCAAAATACTCTTCAATCGGGAAGTGACCAAGCATCTGTGTTCTCTGTTCTTCAGTTGCATTTACAATACTGCCGTTATAATTTGCAGGACGAACATCGTCAATGAAATTACCGTTAGCATCGCTCTGCTGTTTACCCATAAGCAATTCACCAACAAGCTTTGAGAAAGCCTTTGCTGCAAGCTGGTCTTTATCTTGCTGAGTAATGAACATTGTAACAATCGGAACAAGTGCTGTTGTAAGTGCTGCACCAACAAATTCTTTTGAAACAGTGATATAGAATGGTCCCGGAATAGGTTTACCGTCTGCATCTGTTTCAATTTCACCATTTACATAGTGATGAGTTTCACTCTGGAAAAGTCCCGGAATGATTATTGTGGGTATAAACTCTTTATCTCGTGCATAGCCCAGAATTGACATACATGACAGCATCATAACTACTGCCATAACAATAGCAACTATCTTTTTAAACTTTTTCATAGCAAATTCCCCTTTTTACAGAATTTTACTAATATATTATAGCAATTTTTGAACACAATGTAAACAAATTCCATATGGCTAATATGCAAGAAAATTAGTCTGCATATTTAATCATATTGCACAAGGAAAGCAACAATTCAAATGGTGTTAGCATACATAAAGCCTCGAAACAACAAGTTTCAAGGCTTTACTCTATTTTTTCTGTAATTCTTCGTCAGTTAGGGCAAGAATTTGTGGTGCTATTTTCATTCGTTCTTTCGTGAGCACCTTTTTATAAACGGGATATGCCATACTCACACCGACAATACCAATTGTACCCACAATAATGCCGAGTACAAAAAAATCTGTCCACACCATGCAGCAACACATTCCGACGCCTAAAACCAATGAACTTATTACGCCAATGATTATTGATACCGTTGTAGCCTTATTGGTTACGCCGTTATCAAGTCTTTTGATTTTTTCAAGTGTTGTTTCTTCACGAGGACAGTATTTTTCGCGGATTTTTGCAATTTCGTCCTGACTGTCCGCTGAATAAGTATATGAAAATTTATTGTTATCCATTGTTTTTAATCTCCTTCAACAATTTGTTTGCCCGACAAATCATATAGATTGCCAAACCGAAAACCAAAATAAAAACCGCACATCCAGTTGCTATATTCATTCGCTGACGGAATAATTCGTCATTACCAAAAGCAGAAATCATGGCTGACTGCAAAGTAAATATCGACATAAGTGCACAGGCAAAATTCAGCATTTTTGCGGCTGAATTTATAGGCTGTGTAGTTTTTCGGTATTTCTGCAGATTTATAATTGCAACAGTCAGATAATAAAACGTAAATGTCGCCATTGCTATTGTCATAATGTCAGAGTGAACCGTACCGCCGCCCTGCCAAATCATTTGCACAGCCATAACCGACATAGCTATATTAACAATGAACATTATGACACCGACAAGGCGATATATTTTCAATTCAAAAGCCATTCGTTCATCGGCAAACTTCTTACCCGCACTGTCTGCAACCTTAAGAAGAAAAAATCTTATAATACACAAAAGCAAATAGTAACCGCCAACCGACATAAACCAAGGTGAATTATTGCACCAGCCTGAAAAAAAGTTAAAAACTGCGTATGCTGTGTTTATAAAGGCACTTATGAGGATTGAGTTTTGAGGTGTAAGGAATTTTTTAAAAGTGCAAATCAAATTTTTCACTTCAATCCCTCCGCATTTTTACGGTGAAAACAGAGCCGACACCCAATTCACTTTGAACGCTGATTTCGGCTTTTACAATATCAACTACACGCTTAACAAGGGCAAGACCCAAGCCGTTACCCTGAATGGAATGTGAAGTTTCACCCTGATAGAATTTATCAAATATATGCTCACCAGTTGTTTTTGTCATTCCACAGCCTGTATCCTTTACAGAAACATAAATATTGTCATCATCTGCGGTTAGTGAGACCGAAACCGCTCCACCCTCTTCGGTAAATTTAAAGGCATTTGAGAGAAGATTGTTCCACACAAGTGAAAGAAGCTCAGGGTCGGAATAAACTGCAATTTCTTCCGCGATATCCGTTTCAATTTCGATATTTTTCTGCTCCCAAGCAGTTTCAAAATTCAAAAGGCATTCGCAAAGCTGTTCGCTCAAATTATACTCTTTGAATTCGGGGAAAATCTGCTGATTTTCGAGCTTGTTGAGCTTTAAAATATTTGTGATTAAATCGGACAGTCTTTTTGTGGAATTCATTATTGCTTTTGCATATTCCTGACGCTTTTCTTCACTCAAATCGGGGGCTTTTAAAAGTGTCGCATAATTCTGCATTTGTGCAAGAGGTGTTTTAAGCTCGTGAGAAACATTTGAAATAAAATCTGTGCGCAAGGTTTCAATACTTCCTAATTCTTCTGCCATTTTATTAAGATTTTCAATGATTGCATCAAATTCATTGCGGGTTGAAAATGAATTTTTCTCGTCAATTCTCACCGAAAAGTCACCATCTGTGATTTTTTCAGTTGCATCGAGAATTTTCTTAACTGGCTTTTCAACGGTTATTTTTCTGCGTATTACATCACCAACACACAATACAAGACTTAAAAAAAGCACATTGCCAAAAGTATAAATTGCACCGTAGTTGATACTTGTTAAATCCACATTTACAGTATTAAGGAAAAGAAGCATTGAGCAAGTTACAACAAATGCTACTAATGCGAAGAAAATCAAATATTGTCTCACACCGAATAGACTTCGTTTAATTTTTCTCTTACCCTTCATTTCAGCACCGCCTTATAACCCAAGCCGTGAACAGTGACAATTTCAAAATCATCACATTTGCGAAGCTTTTCACGAAGCTTTGTCATATACACATCAACTGTGCGGGGACTTGAGGTAGTTTCACTATCCCAGAACTCGTCCATAAGCTGTGAACGGGTAAAGGTCTTTTTAGGATATGAAAGCAATTTATAAAGCAGGTTGAATTCGCGAACTGTCAAAGGTATTTCTTCACCGCAAAGTGTAGCGGTACGTTCTTCTGCATCCATTGAAAAATCACCGATTGTAAGCTTTTTGCTGTTTGCGATTTTGGCTCTGCGTAAAAGTGCACCTATGCGAAGCAGAAGCTCATCCAAATCAACGGGCTTCACCATATAATCGTCAATGCCAACTCTAAAGCCACGCTGTTTTGAAGAAATATCGTCGCGGGCAGTCATAAACAATATTGGAATTTCTTTATCAAGACGTCTAACACTTTTTGCAAACTCAAATCCATCAATTTCAGGCATCATAATGTCTGAAATGATTAAATCAAAAACATCTTCGTACATTGCATCATAGGCGGAATCCGCGTGCAAACACCCAACTGCATCATATCCGTTCTCTTTTAGAAACGCACATACGGTACGATTTAATTCGCGGTCATCTTCTAAAACCAATATTTTAAACAAGGCACAACACCCCTTTTATCACTTTATGGGTGTATTATAACACATAAATGTTTAAGTTTTGTTAAAATCTTTTTGAAATATACAAAATTGCTCCCTCTGACGAGGGAGCTGAGTGAGAGAAAAAAGAGGGAAAACATCTCTCGGCTCATCAGCAAGAAGAATTGTTATCTTCATTACCTTTTAAGCGTTTTTTTGCCTCTTCAACTGTTTCGCCGTCTTTTGCAAAGAGTTTTTCAACGCAAGCATCTTCAACCTTTTTATATGCGTTTACTGCGCCGTCCTCAACTTTTTTGTATGCGCTTACAACACCGTCTTCGATTTTCTTATAAGCACCTACAATCTTTTCTGCAATTTTTTCGTTTGCTTCAATAAATTTCGACATAGTATTTACTCCTAAAAATTATTTTTTGAAGCCGATACACATTGGTACAAGGCAGATTAACAAGACGATACCGATTATACCTACGATAATACCCCAAAGCATCATATCCCACACCATAATCATTGCCATTCCAACACCGAGCACAAGTGCACCGATTATACCGAATAACACTTTACCGATTGTTTTCCAGTTGAAGTGGATTTTCTTACCACTCTTAACAAATGACGCAATGCCAAGTATTAAAAGCATTACGCCACCGATTGCGGCACTTACCACACCATAATTAAATGTGTTCCATTGAGGAAGAAGGCACATGCACATACCGAGCGAGAAAAGAAGTCCGCCGATTGTTCCTACTAAAATGCTGATGAATGTTTGTTTTTTCATTTTTTATTTCCTCCAAAATCTTTCGTTGTGGCTTTATTCTACTGTCGGTTTGTTTTGGAAATGCTTTTAAAATGTTTAAGTTTTGTTAAAAATATAAATTTGCAATCAAAATTTTTGAGTGCCATTCTTTTTTCACGTTTTTTATAATGTTAATATAGATTATTTTATTTTGTTGTGGTATAATCACTTAAAACTTTGCAAATACCCGAGGTGGCACTTATGTCAGCATATTTATTTACACATTTCACAGAGGATAACAAAGGCGATAAAGAGCAAATCTGGTTTGCAATAAGCCGTGACGGTCTTAACTGGGCTGATTTAGGCGGTGACAAGCCCGTTCTTGCTTCAAAAGTCGGTACAAAGGGAATTCGTGACCCTTTTATCATTTATGACGAGAGAGTAAAAAAGTATTATATAATTGCAACCGATTTACTCACTACAAGTGGCAATTGGGGCGATTTTGCAAACCGTGGCAGTCGTTCAATTCTTGTGTGGGAATCTGAAGATTTAATCAACTGGTCTGAAGAAAGGCTTATTGAGGTTGGTGTTGAAAATGCCGGCTGTGTGTGGGCACCCGAAGCAGTTTTTTGTAAAGAAAAAGATATGTGGTTTGTTTTCTGGGCATCCAATGTAAAAGAAGACGGCGACGCAGAAGCAAAACAACGAATTTATGGTGCATTCACAAGTGATTTCAAGGAATTCACACCAACATTTAAATATATTGACGGCAAAACCGCGCTTATAGACACAAATATTGTATGGGATAATGGTTGGTATTATCGTTTTTCAAAGGACGAAACAAACAAGTTTATTATTCTTGAAAGATGTCATAATCTTATTGGGGAAGAATATGAGAGTATTCATTCTGAACTTTTATCAAATTTCTACGGACTTGAAGGTCCTGAAGCATATTATCTTGACGACCAGAAAAAGTGGTGCTTGATTGCTGACCAATATCACGCACATTTGGGATATACACCCTTTTTGTGTGATGACCTTTCAAGTGATATATTCAAACAGCTTCACAACGACGAGTTTGATATGGGTAAACGTCGTAAACGCCACGGCGGAATTATTAAAATCTCTGACGAGTTGGCAGACAAGCTCATAGAATTCTACGGCTTGGCAGATAAAGATTAATCGTCTTCAAATTTTAAAACAAATTCGGAGGTGCGATATGCAACATATTTACGATATAATTATTCTGGGCGGTGGCCCTGCGGGATACACCGCAGCCTTGTATGCCTCACGTGCAGGACTTGACACTGTTGTGCTTGAAAAAATGACTGCAGGCGGTCAGATGACACTTACAGGCGATATTGACAACTACCCCGGCTTTGACGAGGGAATTGACGGTTTTACCCTCGGTATGAAAATGAAAAAGGGTGCTGAACGCTTTGGGGCTAAAACTCTCTTTGCAGAGGTTAAAGCAGTAGATTTTTCTGATAAGATTAAAAAGGTTGTAACAAATAAAGAAGAAATACTCGGCAGAGCCGTTATCATTGCAACAGGTGCAAATCCCCGTGAGCTCGGCATTGATAGCGAGCAGAATTTAATTGGCAGAGGTATTCACTACTGTGCACACTGTGACGGCAGATTTTACAAAGACAGAACTGTTATTGTTGTGGGCGGAGGAAACTCTGCGGCTGCAGATGCCCTTTATCTTTCAAGACTTGTAAAAAAAGTGTATCTTGTTCACCGCAGAGATACTTTGCGTGCAACAAAGATATATCACGAGCCTTTGATGAATGCCGAGAACATTGAATTTCTTTGGAACAGTACCGTAGATGATTTTATTGTTGACGGCAGAGTTACGGGTGCAAAAATTAAGAACGTGAATTCGGGCGAAATAACTGATTTGGCTTGTGACGGCATTTTTATAAGCATCGGCAGAAAGCCTGCAACAGAATTTTTAGGTAACGCGGTTGAGCTTGACCATAACGGATATATTGTTGCAGACGAAACAACACGCACCAATATCGACGGTGTTTATGCTGTGGGTGATGTTCGCACAAAAGTGCTTCGTCAAGTTGTTACAGCGGTTGCCGACGGTGCAGTGGCGGTACATTACGCTGAAGAATATCTTGCAGAAAACTGATGCGAATTTTAAATTATATTAAAGATACTTTTTTATGGCTCTTTTTCACCGAGCATTGCATATATTGCAATTCACTTGTTAATAAAGGTGAAAAGATATGTGCTGATTGCCGTGAAAATCTACCTGTAATTGAGGGAGAGCGGTGCAGATTTTGCGGTGCGGGCAAAGACCGTTGCGGGTGCAAAAAGCACCGAATGGGTTATGACGGCATTACCTCCCCTTTTTACTATGAAAACGGAGTAAAAGACGGTATTCAGAAGCTTAAATTCAGTGGCAAGGAGCACATTTCATACACCTTGGCAGAAGATATGGCAAAATCAGTAAAATCGGACTTTTCTAATGTTAAGTTCGATTTTATTTGTTATGTCCCTTTCACAACGGCACAGAAAATCAGACGAAATTACAATCAAAGCGAACTATTGGCAGAGCACATTTCAAAAATATTAAAAATCCCGCTGAAAAAAATACTTGTGAAGCTTTTTGAAACGGATAGCCAACACAACAAAAACTTTCGCAACCGCAGAGGTAATGTTTTTGGCGTTTATGATGTCAAAGACAGTGCAGATGTAAAAGACAAAATAATTTTGCTTGTTGATGACATAAGAACCACAGGCGCAACACTTGACGAGTGTGCATGGATGCTTAAAATCCGCGGTGCGAAATCAGTTTATTGCGTAACTGCCGCGCTGACGGGCAAGAAGATAACAGAAGATAAAAATTAAAGGACAATTAGCTTTTACGCTAACTGTCCTTTTTATATTTTTTAAAATCCTTTACAAGCGAAGTCTTTCCAATCGCTATCCTTTGAAAGTTCGCCGCCGTCTCGGAAAGTTTTCAACGCATCTGCATCATTTTTAAGCCACGCATTAAACCATTCTATTGCATAGCCCGAATAATCTGACGGATTAGTACAGCAACGGGTATGAATTGCACCGTCAAGCAAGGCATAAACTGCAGGTCCTTTGCAAATTTCATAAGCGGGTTTAATCCACATTTTTGCGTCTACAATCATATCACTACCACCCGCAATGAAAAATGCAGGCGTTGAAAGAGGCTCTACCTCGTAATCATAATTACTGCCTGCAAGAGACAGAACACAATCTATTCTTGAATCAACAACTGCAGCGTTAACAGAGCTTCTGCCACCTTGCGAATGACCTGCCGCGCCAATATTTTTTGTGTCTACCTTTTTGTAAAAATCGCTTGACTTGTCTTCATTTTCGTTGAGTATAAAGTCAATTGAAGCCCTTTGAGCCGTTCCGTCAGCCGCCATTGTTTCAGCATTGGCGATTACAATATATCCACCCTCGGAAATCTCTTTGAGCAAGCCGTCATACATATCAGGCTGGCACATAGTACCATTTGCCCACACGATTACAGGGTAGGTTTTATTGCTGTCTTTAATGTTATCGGGATAATAAACAATCTGTTTTACAGAATTCCATTTATACTCTGCCTTTGTAACTGTTATTTTGCCGTTGTTGTTTTGAGGATTAGTTGTAGTTTCAGTTGTCTGTGAAGGCTTTGTAGAATTGTTTTTACTTGGCTTTTCTTCTGTTACTTTTTCAGTTGCCGAAGTTGTGTCGTCGCTGTCAGTTGTGTTTTCTTCTGAATTATTAACAATCGGCTCGTCAAAGAGATTTTCGTCGTCTATTGCCTCTGTGGTAGTTGAAGAATCAGCATTTACTGGCTCATTTTTACCGCAAGCCACAGTTAACAAGAGCATAGCGCACACTAACAACAACGCAAGCATTTTCTTTGTAACATTCATATTGAATTCTCCTCAAAAATAAGGTCAATTTCAGTATAGCATTATTTTTATATAATTGCAATTTGATTTTTCTTCTTGAAATAACAGACTTAACAATATATAATAGAGATAGTCTATTTTTAGGGAGATTTGTCGATGCTTGAAATATTATTGCTGATGTTACCTGATGAGGATAAGGCTAAATTCAGGGCAGTCTATGATGAATATCACAACCTTGTCTTTCACATCAGTCTTGAACATTTGTATAATCCTGAGGATGCCGAAGACAGCCAGCAGGAAGCATTCTTGTATATTGCGAAAAATTTTGACAAAATCAAAGACCGTTCTAAAGGCGAAATTAAAAACTATATTTGCACAGTAGCTCACGGTTTTGCAATTTCTTATTACAGAAAAAAGCACAGAATTGATAGCAAGTTTGTTGACTTGGATGTTTCAGGATATAGAGAAATTGACGATTCTGTTTTTGATGTTTATGATATTGTTGACGTGCAAAGAGGGTTAGAGCAGCTTCCGACAGAGATGAAAAATATTCTTGAGCTTAAATTGGTTTATGGTTTAGAAAGCAAAGAAATTGCCACTATTTACGGAATAAGCAATGACAATGCGAGAAAGAAAGTTCAAAGAGGCAAAAGGGCTCTTATGAAATTTTTAGTAGAAGACTGATATTTTCTCCCTCTTGCGAGGGAGATTTTTCATTAATTTATAAAAATTTTTGTCACAAAAAAGCCTTAAAAAGTGATTTTATATTAATAGAAGGCAATAATAAAAACGGAGGTAAATAATTATGGGTGTATTACAGCAGGCTTGTATCAACACTAACCTTGAATGGATTGCTTCGTTGCCCGAAAATCCGCCACAACCTGAATATAGTGAAAAGTATTTGAAAAACATAAACAAGCTTCTTGACAAAATGCGTGACGACCGTTATCACCGTTTCACAAGCAAAACAGCAAGGGTTATTCTTGTGGCGGCGATTGTTATGGCAATCTCTACGGTTACGGTTTTCGCCACAACCGATATCGGCTCATATATTTTAAACGAGCTTCAGGACCACGCAATATTCCAATCTTTGTTTGAGTCTGACGAGAAAGTCGACGGAAAAATAGAGTGTGGATATATACCTGATGGCTACGAGAAGACTCAAGAACTTTACGGTGAACTTCAATGCGTTCTTGTTTACAGTAACAAAGAAGGCAATAGCTTTTCAATTACAAAAACAAAAAATGGCAAAGAAATAAGCTTTGATAACGAATACACTAATAAAACTATTATTCAATCTCTTGAAAAAGAAATTATTATTTATGAAAAGCAAAATGGCGATATTAGAGTTATATGGTGTAATGCAAATTATTCATACATAATAAGCGGAACTGTATCTCTTGAAGAAACTATAAAAATAGCAGAAAATATTGAATAAGAATTTGTCACAAAACCTCTTTCGATTTCGATTAGATGTAAAGTTTAAGGAGGTTTAGCAATGAAAACTAAAATTAAAAAATTAATCAGTATTATTCTTTGTTTAGTAATGCTATTCTCTGTTTTTTCTGTTTCTTTTGTTTCACATGCTGCGGTAGTTAACAATAGTAATGAAATTACGCCTTTGTATACTACAATCGCAACTTATGTTGCCGCCTTTGAAGTAAGCGGATTAAAGGCAACGGCTTCAGTAAGTCTCACATCACAGGTTTCAACTTCACTCAAAATAGTTGTTTATCTTCAGAAAGAAACTTCTGACGGATATGAAACGGTAAAAACTTGGACAAAAACAGGAACAGGGTATGCTCTTTTATTAGAAGAAACTGCAACAGCTAACATTTTCTTGAATTACAGAATTAAGGTTACTATGACCGCAGGTTCAGAGACAATCACAGTTTTCCGTTACGAATAACAAGACAGAGAAAAAACTAAAACTCGACAAAGCAAAAAGCCGATGCATCTTAACGGATGCGTCGGTTTTTGTGTAAAAGCCCTGTCCCCTGCCAAAAACAAGCAAAAATGCGGTTTTAAAATGTGTCAATTTGTCAACATTTTTGTGAATAATTATTCATTGATTTTTTACACTTTTACCATAAAACAACATTATATATTGATTTTATACATTTGTATGTATTTTTCATTATTTTTTATACATTTCATCACTTTTTAAAATGTGTCGTTTTGTCAACATTTTTTCGCTTTAATTGTGTCGTGTTTTTTTAATGGTTTTTATTTTGTTAAATTATTGACATAATTCACAGATTTTTATATACTTATAATATTGAAGCGGAAATCGTTTCAGAGAATGAAAAGGAAGTGTTTTTTAGTATGGACCAGAAGTACGAGGCATTATTTACTCCTTGGAAAATCGGTAA
>CALFTO010000104.1 GCA_937916195.1 uncultured Clostridia bacterium | reverse complement strand
ACTCATTAATATACAAAGCTTATCAGTACGACGGAGAAACATTAGAAAAATTATTGTCAAAAAGTTTTGGAAAATAATGCTGTAACGCATATGGTGGTGTCGGTGAAAACCGACACCACTTTTTCTTTTTCGATAAAGCTCTTGACAAAAAACAAATGTTCTGTATAATAACAAATTGGTAAATAATGTATTTACCCTACAACTAAATATAATCTGAAACACTTATTTTTTTACTTATTGGCTTTATGCTAACACATATTATCTGACCGAAACTGTATAGTCCGATACTCGGTTAGTAACATACGGACAATCAGTGCTTAAAGTTTAAGCCGTTACATAGTTTCAGTACAAACTGTGCGAGAGGATGAAATGACCTCCCGCTATTTGTGCTGTCTATGTGACGGCTTTTTTGTTTTCTGAAAAATATTTCATAAAATCAGGAACAATTTTATGTGGCTTATTCCCATTACTTGTAGAGGCAATTTCTTTATATAATAACTGCCCCCACAAATGTGAGAGCGTTGAAATATTACTCGCTTAGTTCTTTTATTATTGCCTTAAATTCATCTGTATCACGTACACAATCCAATTCATCATGTATGAGCCACTTGTCACGGAGAATTTCGCACAAAGGACGGGTATCGGAGGTTTCAAAATCAAGCTTTCTTTCTGTAATTTCACCGACTAAAACGGCACTGTATTTCTGTTCATCGGGACGGTTATCAAAATCCTTTGCTTCATTGACAGCTAAATGTAAATGCTTGAATGTGTTGGTTGTATCACCCATTAATGCATATCTTTTTGCCATATCAAAATCAAGACACACATCACCCCAGGCATTTTTAGGTCGTTTACCGTCAAGAATAAGCTTTTCCAATTCAAAAATCTTTTTTGTTGCAGCAATTGCCGTTTGAGTATCAACCTCATCGGCATCAGCAAGACTCCATATCAATGACTTCAGCAATTCATAGCTCTGTTTTATTGAATTTTTTAAAAACGGCAGCTCCTCATCCTTTTCCAGTGCCCACAGAATCTGTCTTTCCTTGCAAAGCTCAATTGACGGAAGTGTTTCGTATATACTCCTTCCTATTTCTCGTCTGCCGTGAAGCACGTGATTGAACGCAAGCCTTGCCGTTGCAGTAAGACGGATTGTAATGTCAGGACAATACTTAACTATTCTTTCACCCAAAGCAGTTATCTCAGCATCATATTTTTCCATATTTTCTTCCCAATCGGGAATATTGCCGCTATTATCCCCTGACGCAAAAAGTGCAAACATCAGCTTGTCAAGAAGAACATAGTTATTAGGAAATTCTTTTACGCCTTTACGGGCAACAGCAATGCATTTATGAATATTTCCTACGTTTATTGCTTTCTGAAAAGCTTCAAGATAACTACTTACCGTTTCCTTTTCTTTTGTTTCATCAACACCCATAAGCCTGTCGGTAGAAATTCCGAAAAACTCAGCAATAGTAGGTATTAATTCAATATCGGGATAACAGTTATCATTTTCCCAACGGGATACAGATTGACACGAAACACCAAGAACCTCTGCAAATTCTTCTTGTGTTATTTCACGCTCTTTTCGCAATCTTTTTATTGTTTCACCTATATTTAATTTCATAACAAAAACCTCGTTTTATGAATTGAAAGCGACGTCTCTTTCTGAATATATTTTGGCACATTATGAAGCAAATTACAATATCACGAAAAGAGAGTTTTTATCACGGTATGAGTGAACGTGGCACTTTTTCCGGTATACAGATACTGCGTTAGATTTTGCTATTAAATAACTGCCCCCACATAAAGGATACTACAGCCACCCTTACATAGCGAAGCTCGTCTGCGGTATACACCGCAACTAAAGTTTGTCGCTCCCTTGATAAGCGAGAAACTTTAGTTTATGAGCCTCGCAGAGCCCACTGACATCTTTGCAGACCTAACGGGCTGAAAGTGTCATAGTGGGTTACGTACTTTGAAAAAAGTGCGGAACAAATAAAGCAGTAATGCAGAAAGGAGGTTAAACCTATGTCAAAGAAAAACTACAGTGTAGCAAGAGTTGTCACTCACACACAAAGCTCAATCGGAAAATGTGAAAGGCACAACGAGAGGAAGAATGAAAGCTATGCAAATATGAATGTTGATATGGCTCGGTGTGATATGAATGTGCATTTCAAAGGTTGCGGTGAACTGACCTACAAC
>CALFTO010000103.1 GCA_937916195.1 uncultured Clostridia bacterium | reverse complement strand
TTCTGAGAAAATTGTTTTGAAAATATCGGGTAACAATCCAATATTCATAAATACAGTTACAAGGGCTACGAGAATATATGCAACCCCCATAAGTGGCACGAGTGTACTTGTAACCTTGATAACTCTCTTGCCACCACCGAAAAGGCAGTAACCAACAACAACGGCTACGATTAAACCGATAATCCAAGGTGTTGTTTTTTCGTCATAAAAACTATAGCCCGAAAATGTGGATTGAAGATTGTATGATGCGAGCATATTAAATCCGAAACCATAAGTAAGAATAAGCAGAATTGAGAAAACAATTGCTAATGGTTTGCTATGCAAAGCAGTTTCAATATAATATGCAGGTCCACCGTAGCTTCCGTCAGGGCCTTTACGTTTATAAATCTGTGCAAGGGTACTTTCAATAAATGCCGATGCACTGCCAACAATAGCAATAACCCACATCCAGAATACAGAGCCGAAACCGCCAAGACAAAGTGCAGTTGAAACGCCAATAATATTACCTGTGCCTACACGAGAAGCTGTTGAAACCATCAATGCTTGAAACGAAGAAACACCGTTGCTGTCTTTAGGTTTTTCCATAACAGCACGGAACTGCTCTTTTAATAATCTAAACTGTACAAATTTCGTACGGAAAGTAAAATACAAGCCGCCGAGTACAAGTATTATTATAAGAATGTAACTGTATAAGGCATCGTTGATATTTGAAATAATGTCGTTGAGCATAAAAAACTCCTTCAAACATAAAAATAGGACACACACTATTTAATTTAGTGGTGCCCCAAATTTTTGGCGGAGAGCAAGGGATTCGAACCCTCGAAGCCGTTTTGGCGGCTTACACGATTTCCAATCGTGCTCCTTCGACCAGCTCGGACAACTCTCCGTGTCAACAGTTCAATATTATATAAGATAAACTTAACAAAATCAAGTCTTTTTATAAAAAATATGGGGCTATCTTTCGACAACCCCATAAGTGAAAATTCAATTATTCAACTGTAACTGTTCCGTCTTCGTAAACTGTGATTTTATCACCTGTTTTAACTGTGTTGAGGAATTCTTCACCAAGACAATCAACAGTGGGCATTGGAGTATCTGTCCAAACTGAGCCGATAATTGCACCTGCTGCGGCAAGTGAGTCGATATGCTCTGAGAAAAGCATACATGCAGGACAACGTTCCATAACCTTTGCACAGTAAAGAACAAGTCCTCCTGTTGTTGAACCGATTGTCTGTGGAAGACAAAGAGCAGTACCTACCATTGGCTTTTCATAAATGTCCGCATTGTTCTGGTCACCACATTTTGCCTGCTTGTCACCAAACTGCAATGCACCCTGGAAGGAAGCAAGTGTATTGAAACCGCCGTGTGAAACAAGAGCTGTTGCTGTTGCCTTGCCCGGAACTACGGGACGACCTTTAAAAGTTTTCATTTTATTTTGCCTCCTTTGTGATAATGTCAAGAATTTCTTCGCTTGTATAATAACGAGAAGTTGTATATGTACGAAGCTTGTTTGAGTTTGTAATTACAGGCATTTTCTTTGCAAGAGGATTATTCATATACATAAGAGGACAAATGTAACTGAGTACAACACCTGTTGACTGAAGTTTAGCATACAAATCAGTCTTTTTGAACTCATCACAAACTGCTGGAGGAGCTGTAAATACTGTGGGAACAGAAACCTTACTTCTGCCGTTCTTTTTAAGACCTTCATAAACATCGTTTGTCCAGTCTTTAAGCTGAGCCATTGTCATGTGTGGGCAACCAACAAAGCAGAGCTTTGGAGTTGCATCAGGATTTTTCCACATAACAGGATATGACGCCTTTACTCTTTCAAGTTCAGCATCGTCAATAACATAAACCTGTGCATTTTCGGCAACAATTGCGTCACCCATTTCAACTGCTTCAGGAGTAAGACCATCAATATGATAAAGACCAACAGCACCATTTGATGCACAAGCAGCACCAAAGTCTTTAAGATACGCCTTTGCATCGTCGTTAAGTTCAGTACCAAGCCATTCTGTCATGCCTTTAACATAAGGTACATCTTCCATAACTTTCATACCGATTGCAGAACCAAGAATTTGTGCTTCTGGTTTCTTTGTGCATTTAACTTCAATAACCCAAGTAGCTTTTCTGCCCTCATCAGTAAGAAGACCAAAATATGGAACAAATCCTGCAATTGAGCCCATCATTTCAATAAGACCTGAGTTACGATTACAACGTGCACCAATAACGCTATTAGCGTATGCTACAGCACTTGACTCTGCCCATGAAAGAATATCGCCTTTTTTAGGTGTGTTGCCTACTTCGTCGAGATAGCAAGCACATGTATAAGCATTATCATCAAGAAGACCCATCTTACGAAGCTGTTCGTTGTAAGAATCCTGTTTTGAATACATAAACTTTTTGAAAACAAAGTTCTTCAAGAAATCTGATGGAACATTTGGGTCAAAAGGTTTTGGGTCAACAGAGAATTTCTGTTTAGACACAACACCTGCGTTTAAAAGCTGGTCCATCAAATCAAAAACAGGAGTCATCATTTTAAGACCGAAACTTGTAACAAGATGTCCCTTTTCACTTGTTACAGGCACCATTTTTTCAGCGCCAAATGTCTCGCCATACATAACAAGTGTTTTCATAACTTTAGCCATAACTTCGCCTTGTTCGCCATTGAGCATTGCCTGCTGTTCGGCTGTCAATTGCATTGCCATGTTTAAGCACCTCTTTAATAATTTATTGACATTTTATAGTTTACTCTTAAACCCTGAAAGTGTCAATGAGAAATTGTTAAATTTTTGACTAAATTAAAAATAAGGCGGAGAAACCTCCGCCCTACCGTATTATTTTATCTGTACTTTCTTCTGTTTGAAGTGTTATTTTGATTTTTACAATCAGGCTTATTGCAATGCTTATCAAAGCTTGGGTTGAATGCATAGAAATTCTTACTGTCAAGTCTGTCAGTTGTCAACTGCAAGCCTTCACCAAATCTTTGATAGTGCACAACTTCGCGCTGACGAAGAAATTTAATCGGGTCGCGAACATCAGGGTCATCAACAAGTCGAAGAATATTATCATAAGTTGTTCTTGCCTTTTGCTCTGCTGCCAAATTCTCGTGCAAGTCTGTTATTACATCACCCTTTGACTGAATATATGCCGCTGTGAATGGAGGTCCGCTTGCCGCAACGGGATAAATACCTGTTGTATGGTCAACAAAATACTTGTCAAATCCACTCTTTTTAATCTCTTCTATTGTAAGATTTCGGGTCAACTGATAAACGATAGCGCCTACCATTTCCAAGTGATTAAGTTCTTCGGTGGCAATGTCCGTTAAAAGACCTTTAAGCTCTGGGTGTGGCATTGAATATCTCTGTGAAAAATAGCGAAGTGCCGCGGCTAACTCGCCGTCAGGACCGCCAAATTGTGAAATAATGATTTGTGCATATTTAGGATTTGGATTTTTAATTTTTACGGGATACTGTAATTTCTTTTCATATTGAAACATTAACAATCACACTCCATATATTCCCAAGGCCAAGGATTTTTTACCCAAGCCAAGCCACTGCCCGACTTATAATTAAGTGGTCCAAAGCACTCTTCATATTCTTCTCGCAATTCTTTTGCTCTTTCTGCATATTTTTTCTTCATTTCTAACGCCTTTTCGTCACAAGGGTGTGTATCAAGATACATATGAAGCTCCCAAGCGGCAAATTCTACGGCAGAAATTTCGCGCATAAGCTTACATTTATCCACAGCATTTACCTCCATAGAATTTTTTATCTAACACAGGAAAAAGTGTTCCGTTGCAAAGTGCTTCTTCACTTGTATATGTTACCAAATCTGTCTGAAATGGCACAAAAGCCATTGCGACAACTGTACACTCAGGAAGATGGGGCATCTCTTTGCAAAGACAATTACATTCAAATTGTTCCATTTGTTTTTCTCCTTTTTCTTAAAAGTTTTGTGAATATCACTGTTACATCATATTCCATAGCGGACAAAATGTTATTTATATTGAAAAAACAGATTTATAATGATAAAATATGTTTGAGGTGTGTACTTTTGGAAAAATTCAGCGAAAAACTTAAGAAATTCTTTTCAAGTGAATCGTCACTACAACGAATTCCAATATATTTCTTTCTAACTTGTGTATTGTTGGTAATACTTATTTGTAAATTAGGTGAAACTAATCATTACTTAAAAGATATTGCCGCTAATGGTACTGATATAATTGAAATCGAGACTAAAGACGAAGATTTTAAAAATGTAGTTGATATTTATGTTGAAACATCAAAATCGATTGAAGATTATATACCCCTCTATGAAGAAATAACCGATAATTCTTCAACTACTGAGAAATCAAATGAATCTACAACTAAAAGGTCAGAAACTACTACAAAAGAAAACACAACAAAAAGCGATACTACACAACAGTCAAATAAAGATAACAAATCTGACAAAACTACTTATGTGCTGAATATAAGCAGTAAAAAAATCCATTTGCCCGATTGTTCATTTGTTGACAGAACTAAGGAAGAAAATAAAAAGACTGTTGAGCTCACAGAAAAAGAGCTTCAAGAGTATTTGAATAATGGATACACATTCTGTAAAACCTGCGGAGGAGATTAAAATGGAAATTAAAGAACTATTGAACAAGGTTGACCATACATTACTCAGTCAAAGTGCCACTTGGGAAGAAATTAAATCAATTTGTGAAGATGGAATGAAATATGAAACTGCGTCAGTTTGTATTCCTGCATCATATGTAAAGCAAGCGAAAGAATATGTTGGTGAAAAGCTTGCTATTTGTACAGTTATTGGATTTCCAAACGGATACAGTACAACTGCAACAAAAGTTTTTGAGACAGCAGATGCTGTGAAAAACGGTGCTGACGAAATTGATATGGTAATCAATGTTGGTTGGTTAAAAGATAAGAAATACGACGAAATCCTAAATGAAATTAACGCAATAAAAGATGCTTGCAATGGTAAAATATTAAAGGTAATTATTGAAACCTGCTTGCTCACAGATGAAGAAAAAATCAAAATGTGTGAAATTGTAAGCAACTCAAATGCTGATTACATCAAGACGTCAACAGGCTTTTCAACCGGTGGTGCAACCAAGGCAGATATCGAGCTTTTTGCAAAACATACTACTAACGGCAAGAAAATCAAAGCGGCAGGCGGAATTGCTTCAATTAAAGACGCTGAAGATTTTATTAATCTTGGTGCATCAAGACTTGGCACAAGCAGAATTGTTAAAATTGTTAAAAACGAACAAGGCAGTGGTTATTAATGAAATATAAACGAATATTTTTAATCGTTCTCGATAGTTTTGGAATAGGTAATGCACCTGATGCCGATATATTCGGTGATTTTGGTGCGAATACGCTTAATAGTATTTCAAAATCACAAAAATTTAATATTCCAAACCTTGCAAAACTTGGACTTTACAATATTGAAGGTGTTGAGTTGCTCAATTACAACTCACCTATCGGCAAATTCGGTGCGTTGCAGGAGTTATCGGCGGGCAAAGACACAACAACAGGTCATTTTGAGATTGCAGGAATAATCTCTAAAAAGCCTATGCCCACATACCCCAACGGATTTCCCGACGAAATCATAAAAGAATTTGAAAAACAGACGGGTTGCGGAACTCTTTGCAATAAAACTTATTCGGGAACTCAAGTTATTGCAGACTACGGCGAAGAGCATATTAAAACAGGCAAACTTATTGTTTATACCTCTGCAGACAGTGTTTTTCAGATTGCGGCACATATAGATATAGTTCCATTAGAAAAGCTCTATGAGTATTGCAAAATCGCAAGAAACATACTCACAGGTGAACACGCTGTGGGCAGAGTTATTGCAAGACCGTTTACTGACAAACCCCCATTTGTAAGAACTGCTGACAGACGAGATTTTTCGGTTGAGCCGCCAGAGGATACAATGCTTGATATTCTTAAAAGTAACGGTTTTGATATAATTTCTGTTGGTAAAATTGCTGATATTTTTGCTAATCGTGGTATAACTGAAAAGTATTTAACACATTCAAATGATGAGGGAATGAGCAAAACTTTTGAATTGCTCAACAAAGATTTTAAAGGTATTTGTTTCACAAACCTTGTAGATTTTGATATGAAATACGGTCACAGACGAGATGTTGACGGCTATGCAAATGCAATAAGTGAATTTGACAATTGGTTAAGTGAATTTATACCAAAAATGAAGAATGACGATTTGCTTATAATTACTGCCGACCACGGTTGTGACCCTGCTTTTAAAGGTACAGACCACACAAGAGAGCAAGTGCCTTTGCTTATGTATTCAAAGAATATTAAATCCGAAAATCTTGGTATTGTTCAAGGATACAACTATATAAGCAAGGTAATTTTAGATATTTTCAATTTAAGGTGATTTTATGGATAAAAAAGACCTTTTTAACTTGGCAAAAGAAGCTATGAAAAGCTCTTATGCACCATATTCTAAATATAATGTAGGTGCAATTTTACTCACCAAAAACGGCAATGTTTATAAAGGGTGTAACATTGAAAACGCATCTTATACTGTAACTAATTGTGCAGAAAGAACAGCAATGTTTTCTGCAATAGCAAATGGTGAAAAAGAATTTGAGGCTATTTGTGTTGTAGGCGGAAAAAACGGTGAAATTACCGATTATGCTATGCCTTGTGGTGTTTGCAGACAGGCTTTGGCTGAATTTTGTAATGCAGATTTTAAAGTGTATGTGGGAGTTAGTGAAGACAGTATTAAAGAGTACACTTTAAGCGAGTTACTCCCCTTTTCTTTTGATAAATCAAAATTAGGTGAATGATATGAGAATTTACGATATTATTGAGAAAAAGCGTGACGGACATAAACTTACAAAAGAAGAAATTGATTTTTTTGTGCAAGAATACACAAATGACAGAATTGAAGATTATCAGGCATCTGCACTTCTTATGGCAATTTTCATAAATGGAATGGACGAAGAAGAAACCGTAAGTCTTACTGAAAGTATGGCAAAATCGGGTGATATGCTTGATTTATCTGCAATTGACGGAATTACGGCTGACAAGCACTCCACAGGTGGTGTTGGTGATAAGACTTCACTTGTTATTGCACCGATTTGCGCTTCTCTTGGCATTAAAATGGCAAAAATGAGTGGTCGAGGACTTGGCCATACGGGTGGTACAATCGACAAACTTGAAAGCATTGAGGGTTATAACACTTCTATTGATACTGACACATTTTTTAAGCAAGTTAATGAAATCGGAATTGCTTTAATCGGGCAAACAGGTAACCTTGCCCCTGCTGACAAAAAGATTTATGCTCTGCGTGACGTTACCGCGACTGTTGGCAATATTTCGCTAATTGCTTCAAGTATTATGAGCAAGAAAATTGCCGCAGGAGCAAAGAACATTGTTCTTGATGTTAAATGTGGTAGCGGTGCATTTATGAAGGACGAAGATAGTGCTACTGAACTTGCAGAATTGATGGTTAAAATCGGTAAAAAGTGTGGTCGCAATATGGCTGCAGTTATTACCAATATGGATATTCCCCTTGGCTCAAATATTGGAAATGCACTTGAAATCAAAGAAGTTGTTGATATTCTCAATGACAATGGCGATAAACAATTACGAGAATTGTGTCTTGTGTTATCTGCAACAATTTTAAGTATTTCGTATGGCTGGGATTACGAGGTCGCATACAACAAGGCTGAAAATGCTTTACTTGACGGCTCAGCATTCAATAAACTTAAAGAACTCGTTACTGCACAAGGCGGAAATGCAAAAATGCTTGATAATACTGACCTCTTGCCAAGTTGCGAAAAATCACTTGAAATCAAAGTTAACCAAGATGGATACATTCAAAGTATTGACTCACGAATTGTCGGTGAAAGTGCTGTTCTACTTGGTGCAGGTCGAGAAAAGAAAACTGATACTATCGACTACAGTGCAGGAATAATACTTTTAAAGAAAACTTGTGATGAGGTTTCGGTTGGTGATACAATTGCGGTTCTTTACGCTGAAACAGACGAAAAGCTCAAAAATGCAGAAAAGCTTTTTAACACTTCATTTAAAATCGGTGTCGAAAAGCCTGAAATAATGCCGTTAATTTATAAAACTATTAAATAGGAGTTATTTTTATGAATGTTATTGAACATTATGACAACTTAATTTTAGAAAATAATGACCCTGTTCACGACCCAAAGCCACTACAAGAATACATGAATAAATGGGATGGTCAAAAATTCATTGATGAAATGGAACTTGATAAAAATAAAACCGTTTTAGAAATCGGTGTTGGTACAGGAAGAATTGCTATAAAAACTGCACCACTATGCAAAATGTTTTATGGAATTGATATTTCAGAAAAGACTATTGAAAAAGCAAAATTTAACTTATCTATATTTTCAAATATCAAGTTAATTTGTGCAGATTTTTTGAGTTATGACTTTTTAAATAAATTTGATGTTATTTATTCCTCATTAACTTTTATGCATATTGAAAATAAACAAGAAGCCATAAATAAAGTTGCATCTTTATTAAATAATAATGGAATTTTTGCTTTGTCAATTGACAAAAATCAAGATAAAATAATTGATATGGGTAATTACAAAGTTGATATATTCCCAGACAATCCAAAAACAATTGAAAAATATGTTAATATGGCCAAATTAACTATTAAAACGAAATATGAAACTGATTTTGCGCATATATTTATTTGTGAAAAATGAAATTAAAATAAAAATGAATCCCTCCACCGCTAATGCGGTCCCCCTATTACTCGCCTGCCGGCTCAGACATCGCTTCTGCTTCGCAGAGGTCTCCACCGGAGACCCGCGACCCTTTGACAAGGGAGGCTATCAAAAAAATCCCACATTACTGTGGGATTTTTGTTATATATGGTCTTATTTTATATGCTGATAATGATGCAAGAATTATACAGAATATTTCTTTTGGTAAAAATGGCAGGAACACTGTCTGAATAAACCAAATTGCTGAATAATCATTTTTATTGTAAACATTCGTTATAAATGCAAAGTATAAAATGCCGATTATGTAGATAATTGAAACACCAAATAAAGATATGGCTAAATATTGACTAAAACTGTGTTTTTTTAGCTTTTCTACAACATTACTCATTATTACCGATGATACGACAAAACCGATTATAAAGCCGAAATTAGGCATCAAAACATAGCCTAATCCCCCACCACCTGAAAAGATTGGTAAACCAACAAGTCCAAGTGCCATATATGTAACAGTTGCGAGTGCTGATGCTTTAACAGGCAATACCAACCCTGTGAGTAACACAAAGAAAGTCTGCAATGTAATTGGCATTAAATTTGGCATTGGAATTCTTATAAATGAACCAACACAAATCAAGGTACAAAAAAGTGCAGAGAGTGTTAAGGTTATAATTAATTTTTTTCGTTTCATTTCACCCTCACACTAACATCACCTGACGAAATTTCTTCTATTTCATTATTTTTGTTTTTAACAAGTAAATGACAATCGTCAGTAATATCAATTACAGTTGCAGGTCTTGTGGTTTCACCTGAAATTATGTTGATTTCTTTACCTGTAAGATATGAATACTCTTTATATCTTTTAACAAAATCAGTATCAATTCCGTTATACATATCAAAAAACTTGTTTACAACATCAGCAGCGATTTTTTCTTTAATATTCTCTTCTGTTTTTCCCGGGAAAATAGCAGTTGCAATATCCCTTATATCATCTGGGAAGTCATTTTTTGGTGCAACCACATTTATGCCTATACCTACAACTGCATAATCGAGTTTTTTATCTTTGTTTACAGCACCTTCGGTCAGTATTCCACACACTTTTTTACCGTCAATATAAATATCATTTACCCATTTGATTTTGACATCGTTTATATTATATTTCATAACAGTTTCTGCAACAGAAACTGCAGCCATAACTGTCAAAAAGAGTGATTTTTCGGCAGAAATCTTTGGGTGTAAAAGTAAAGAAAAGTAAATTCCTGTTCCATTCGGGGAATAAAAAGACCTACCCATTCTGCCCCTGCCACCTGTTTGACATAAGGCAATAACGAGTTGATTTTCTTTTTCACCATTTGAACCTAATTTTTTCAAATAATTATTTGTTGAATCAAGTTCATCAAAAATTGTGATATTCAGTTTTTGGTTTAAATATTGTTCTAAAACTTTCTTATCCAAAATCTTCACCAATTATTTCTTTTTTCGCATAGTAAACAGTTTGATTGCAGAAACAAAAGCACTAATATACAAAAGACCACCCATAACTACAAATGTGTTTCTTTCTCTTGCGATTTTACTCATTGTATCGTCAAATTCAATTAAAACATCACCATTAATTGTCATTTCCAAGATAGTATCAGAATTTGGGTGAATAAGTATAGATACTTTTGAATTGATTGGCAATTTTTCAATAGAATCAACTAATTCATCGGTAATTGAAACACCATCTATTGCTTGTTGTTCATAATCAGTAAAATGTAGAATTATCTGACTTATGCTTACACTTTTGCTATTATAATCTTTATCATAAGATTCATAAGTTGCGACTTTAGAGATACACTCATCTCTCGTTACTGTTTTGTTCCAATGTAATTCACCAAGCACGAACACATTACCAAGTAACAAGCCTACAACAAGAATAATAATTAAAGAGCTTTTTAACGATAATTTTATATTACTAATCACAATATCACCCCATAGGATTTATTGTAATGATTATAACATAGCAACTATATATCGTCAAATGATTTATGTAAAAAGGCTTGGATTTCTCCAAGCCTCTCGTATTATATATGCCAAATTTCATTAGCATATTCTTTAATTGTTCTGTCTGATGAGAACTTACCTGCATTACACATATTAAGCCAACATTTTTTATAGAATTCGCGTTTATTCTTGTAATCGGCATTAACTCTTTTTTTGGTTTCAAGATAATCGTTAAAATCAAGAAGTAAATAGTAATGGTCAGGCTCGTGCCAGGATGCACCTTTAAGAATTGAATCGTAAAGCTCTCTAAAAATCTTAGTTCTGTTATCTTTTAAAGTGCCGTCAATAAGTGCATCAAGCACACGCTTGATTTTCTCGTCATTCTCATAAAGATTTTTTGAAGAATAATAATCTTTTACCTTTTCAATGTCTTCAACACGAGCACCAAAAATATAATTGTTCTCTTCCCCTGCTTCTTCAACTATTTCAATGTTTGCTCCGTCGAAAGTGCCAAGAGTTACAGCACCGTTAAGCATAAGTTTCATATTGCCCGTACCACTCGCTTCAGTACCTGCGGTTGAAATCTGTTCGCTGACTTCAGCCGCCGCAACAAGCTTTTCAGCATAAGAAACATTATAGTTCTTAACAAAAACAACTTTGATATGTTTTGAAACCTCTTTATCGTTTTCAATAAGTTTTGCAATTTCATTTATAAGCTTAATTATACCTTTTGCTCGCGCATATCCCGGTGCGGATTTTGCACCAAAAATAAAGGTTGTGGGAACAAAATCTGTGAGTGTACCCTCTTTAATTTCAAAATAAAGTTCAAGAATTGCAAGTGCGTTAAGAAACTGTCGCTTATACTCGTGAAGTCGCTTAATCTGAATATCTAAAATACTGTTGGAGTCAACTTTGACACCGTCGTGTTGTTCAATAAACTCTGCCAACTGTTTTTTCTTTGTTTCTTTTATTGAAATAAATCGGTTGAGAATATTGTCGTCATCGGCATATTTTTCAAGCTCTTTTAACTTGTCGAGGTCAGTTACCCATTCGTCACTGCCTAAAAGCTCAGTAATAAGTGCTGACAATTCACGGTTGCAGAGTAACAACCAACGACGTTGAGTGATACCGTTTGTTTTGTTTTGGAACTTTTCAGGATACAACTCATACCAATCTTTTAAAACATCTGATTTAAGAATATCAGTATGAATTTTTGCCACACCATTTACATATTTCGAACAGAATGTCGCCATATATGCCATATGAACTCTTTTGTCCTGAATTATATACATAGTTTCCGCTACATCTTTATCAACGTTCGCATTTTTAAGCTCTTTTCGGAGTATTTTGTCAAGCTTTTTGATTATGTCAAGAACCTGTGGAATAGTATCGCGAATAAGCTTTAAATCCCACTTTTCAAGAGCCTCTTGCATAATTGTGTGATTTGTATAATTGAACACATTTTTGGTGATTTCAAAGGCATAATCAAACTTTACTTTCTCATTCTCTGTGAGCAATCTTATAAGTTCGGGGATTGAAATAACAGGATGTGTGTCGTTGAGCTGAATTGTAATATAATCTGCAAATTTTGAGAAATCAGTACCGTGAATTTTCTTATACTTTCTTATAATATCCTGCAACGATGCACTTGAGAAGAAATACTGTTGTTTAAGTCTTAACTTTTTACCCTCATTATTATCATCATTAGGATAAAGCACACGTGAAATATCTTCTGCGCGATTTTTTAGACTTACAGATTTATCATATTTCTGCTGATTGAACATATCAAAATCAAAGGGCTGGGGTGCTTCTGCCTGCCAAAGTCGGAGTGTACCCACATTATCTGTGCCATAAGCAATAATAGGCATATCATATGGCACAGCACGAACACTCATATCCTTGAAATCAACTGTTACGGCGTCACTCTCACTACGAATTGACCAAGGGTCACCCCAATGTGTCCAATCGTCAGGCTCTTCGGTTTGAAATCCATTTTCAAAATTTTGCTTGAAAAGACCGTATTTATAGCGAATTCCATAACCGTCAAGAGCAATGTTAAGTGTAGCAGCGCTATCAAGGAAGCAAGCCGCAAGACGACCTAAACCGCCATTACCGAGTGCTGCATCTTCAACATCTTCTAGTGATTTTAAGGATACGCCGTATTCATTTAAATCTTTTTCAACTTCATCATAAACACTTTTAGAAACAAGGTTATTATAGATTGCACGACCTACAAGGAATTCAGCGGAAAAATAGAACGCAGTTCTCTCGCGAATTCGCTTTTCGCGGCTTTTCATCCAATCCTTTGAGATGTAACCCATAACTGCAGTTGAGATACAATCGTGAAGCTCGTATGTTGTAAGCTCGTTTAACTTTTTTAAATATTTTCTCTCGGCAATTCCAATTGCCTCTTTAACAATTTGTGTCATTTATTTGCCTCTTTTCTGTGAGGGTAATCTTTGGTATAAAGCTGTATAATATCTTATTTTTTCGGCTAATTCTTCTGAAATATAATCAGACTTTGCACGCCATTGCCAATTATTTTTTGTGGTTGAGGGAAAATTCATTCTTGCCTCATTACCAAGCCCTAACAAATCTTGCATTGTGACGATTGCGGTGTCAGAATTACTTGACCATACAGCTTTCATAAACCCCCAATTGTAACCCTCTCGACGAGTAAGTCTTAAATATTCTTTTGCTCTTTTGCGGGTTTTACGGGGGGCAGTTTCTGTCATAAATCCTATTATTGTGTCATTATCGTGAGTTCCTGCATAAGCAATTGAATTCTTTGTGAAGTTATGAAGAAGATAATCATTTTCTTCATCAGTATCAAATGCAAATTGCAGAACTTTCATACCGGGATATTTGCTTTGCTTCAGCATTTTTTTAACAGCAGGAGTTAAAAAGCCTAAATCTTCGGCAATGATATTCTTTTTTCCTAAATCGCGCTCGATTTCACGAAAAAATTCAATGCCCGGCCCTTTTCGCCACTCACCTATTTTGGCAGTTTTGGAATTAGCAGGAATACAATAATAAGATTCAAACCCTCTGAAATGGTCAATGCGGATTACATCACACATTTTGCATTGATGCTCAATGCGTTTTTTCCACCAAGAATAGCCATCTTTTTTCATGTAATCCCAATCATAGAGAGGATTTCCCCACAACTGACCGTCATCGGTAAATGCATCGGGCGGGCAACCTGCAACCTCAATGGGATTGCAATCTTCATCGAGCAAAAACTGCTTTGGATTAGCCCAAACATCCGCACTGTCTGCGGCAACATATATGGGAATATCACCGATTATTTTTATTCCATTTGTATTGGCATAAGCTTTAAGTTTGTTCCATTGCAGAAAGAAGAAATACTGAACAGTTTTTTGGAATTCAATTTCATCTTTAAGCTCGATTTTTAATGAATTGAGAACGGATTTTTTGCGAAGCTTAATATCGGTTTCCCACTCGTTCCAAGCATTACCGTCATTTATTTCTTTTATTGCCATATACAAGGCAAAATCATCAAGCCAGAAAGCATTATCTTCACAGAAAATTTTATAATCAGAAGAATTCTTATCAAATTCTTCATATGCCTTTTTCAAAACAGAAAATCGGTTTTTATAAACCTTTTCGAAATCTACTTTTTCGGGATTTTCACCCCAATCAATACTTATGAAGTCCTCTTCATTTAACAAATCGTCATTACAAAGCAATTTAAAGTCAATAAAATAAGGATTACCCGCAAACGTTGAAAATGATTGATATGGCGAATCACCGTAGCTTGTGGGACACAATGGCAAAACCTGCCAATAGGTCTGCCCTGCTGCCTTTAGAAAGTCAACGAATTTATATGCCTCTTTACCGAGTGTACCTATACCTGTGTTCCCCGGCAAAGATGATATGTGCATTAACACACCACTTGTTCTCATAAAATCACCTTTATAAAATATATAATTTTTAGAGAAAAAAGTCAATCACAAATAAGTCTTTCGTTAACTTTATCGAACAAATGAAGTTTTTCTGTATTGATTTTAAGGTAACATTCAGTTTCGTTTTTAATATTTGTATTCGACGGAACATTTGCAACAAATTTCTCACCACACAGATTACCATGCAGCAAGCAGTCTGCACCCGTCATTTCCGCAATGTCAATAAACATAGAAATAGTATTTTCTTTATCATCACTTTTACAAAGAGATAAGTCTTCGGGGCGAATACCCAATATAATTGTTTTACCATCATAAATAATCATAAAATCATTCATTCGTGGCGGCAATTTGATTTCAAAATCTCCAAATAATGCTGAATAACCGTTATCATCCTTTGAAATTTTGCACTCAATGAAATTCATCTGTGGTGAGCCAATAAACCCCGCAACAAACATATTTTTTGGATGATGATAAAGCACTTGAGGAGTATCAAACTGCATTATTTCACCATTTCTCATAACCACAATTCTATCAGCCATTGTCATGGCTTCTGTCTGGTCATGGGTAACATAAACAAATGTTGTCTGCAATTCTTTATGAAGCATTGAAATTCTGCTTCGCATTTCTGTACGCAGTTTTGCATCAAGATTAGAAAGCGGCTCATCAAGAAGAAATACTGCGGGCTCACGCACCATTGCACGCCCAAGAGCTACACGCTGACGCTGACCGCCCGAAAGTGCACGTGGTTTACGGTTTAAATACCCTTCAATGTCGAGCATTTTTGCCGCCGCCCGAACTTTTTTATCAATTTCTGCTTTTGAAACTTTTCTATTCTTTAATCCAAATGCCATATTGTTATAAACAGACATATGAGGATAAAGTGCATAGCTTTGAAAAACCATTGCAATATCGCGGTCTTTAGGTGACACATCATTAACAAGTCGGTCACCTATATAAAGCTCACCATCGGTGATTTCTTCAAGTCCTGCAATCATTCTGAGAGTTGTAGACTTGCCACAGCCTGACGGTCCGACAAGAATTATAAATTCCTTGTCATTAAATTCAAGATTAAGGTCATCAATTACGGTTACTCCGTCTTCATAAGTTTTTTTAATGTTTTTCAATGTTATTGATGCCATTTTTATTATCCTTTCACTGCGCCGTCAATAACGCCCTTAATGATATATTTCTGACAGAATAGATAGAAAATTATAATGGGAATTATGGCGAGCACAAGCATTGCCATAAATCCGCCCCAATCAATTGAGCCATATGCGCCCTGCATTGTTAACTGAATTGCAACAGACAAGGTTTTATTGCCTGAGCCTAAAAGAAGATATGGTAATAAAAAGTCGTTCCAAATCCACATAGCATTAAGAATGGCCACAGTAATTGCGGTTGGTTTTAATATTGGAAAAACAACATAAAAAAATGTTTTAATCGGGTTACAGCCGTCAATCATCGCTGCTTCTTCAATTTCACGAGGCAATCCCTTTATAAACCCGCTAAACATAAATACTGATAATCCTGAGCCAAAACCAAGATATACAGGGATAATTCCTAAAACGCTGTTAAGCCCTAATTTAAAGCAAATCCAAGTCATTGTGAACATAACCATTTGAAAAGGTACTATCATACTAAATAGAAAAAGATAATACATACCTTTATTAAGCTTTGATTTAACTCTTGTGATATACCAAGCTGTCATAGAAGTAAAAATGACTATCGCCAAAACAGAGCCAACGGTAATTATTAGAGTTCTTAAAAATGCACCTACTATTCCCGATGTTTCAATACCGTTTATATAGTTTTCAATACCAACAAAAGTATCACTATCAGGAAAACTGAACGGGTCACTTACAATATTAAACCTTGATTTAAATGAATTCATTACTACAAGGTAAACAGGAAAAAGAAAAACAAAGGATAAAAGCAGTAAAACTGAAAATGTAAAGGTATTATTTACTCTTTTTTTCGTTTTCATTAACTTTCAACCTCATTTCTTCCCGTAATCTTAAGCTGAACAAATGCAATAATTGCAACAATCAAGAAGAATACAACTGCTTTCGCCTGTCCTACACCCTGCCAACCGGTTCTGCCATAAAAGGTGTTATAAATATCCAAAGCCAGCATTGCAGTTTCTCTTGCAGGAGCACCGCCTGTAAGTGCTAAATTCTGGTCAAACAGTTTAAACGAATTTGTAAGTGTTAAAAACAGGCAAATTGTGACCGATGGCATAACCATTGGGATTGTAATGTTCCTCAATGTGCTTTTACGTGACGCACCATCGATTTTTGCAGCCTCATAAAGCTCACGTGGAATATTTTGAATACCTGCAATGTAAATTACCATCATATAGCCGATTAACTGCCAATTCATCAGAAAAACAAGTCCCCAAAATCCGTAATCAGCACTATAAGTTATATCAACACCGAACACACCGAGAATTGAGTTAATTAACAAATTCCATATATAGCCGAGCACAATTCCGCCGATAAGGTTTGGCATAAAGAAAACTGTTCTGAAAAATGCTGTTCCTTTTAATGCCTTTGTAAGCATTAATGCAAGAAAAAATGCGAACACATTTATAGTTATTACCGAAACGATTGTAAACTTTACGGTAAACCAAAGTGCATTGAGAAAGTTTTCATCCTGCATAAAGGCTTTAATATAGTTTTCTATGCCAACCCATTTTGCACTTTCAACTGTTGTAAACTCGGTAAAGGATAAAAATATTCCCATAATAAACGGAATTAGAAATACAACCAAAAAGGATATAAAGGTCGGCAGAACAAATACGGGAAAGTATTTTTTTATATTTTTTTCCATTTATATCCGCCTCTTTGAGAATTAGTTATTTACTTTCACTCTTCCAACGTTCTGTAAAGAGATTTTTTACTTCATCCCATGATTTTGTTCCCTGTGCATACTGTAAAAGAGCCGCACCGAAATCCGCTTTAAAGGTTGCACTTGGGAATACAGTAAAGTTCCACGGAATTGTTGTAACATCAGCATTGTTCATCCAGCGAATTACCTCTTGTGCCAATGGGTCTTCGGGGCGTTCATCTTCTGTAAAAGTGTCAAACGGTGCAATAAGCTCAAGTTCATCAGTTACAAACTCCTTACCCGTTTCACTTGAGAATAACCAATACATAAAATCTTCTGCTGCTTTTTGTTCTGCATCAGATGCTTTAGCATTGATTGCAAAGAAATTTTCTGTACCGATGCAAAGTCCTTGATTTTCTTCACCATCAAGTCCCATATAAATAGGCAAGTATTTCACATTTTCTGCTTCAACAACATTTCCCTTGACATTGTCGATTTGTCCCCAAGCCCAGTTGCCATTTTGCACCATCGCACATTGACCAAGAGCGAATTCTGCCATTGATTCGTCAACAATTTTTGAGCCAAGCTTCTTTTTATCGGTTACAGAATTATTTATATACAAATCGAAGATTTTTTTGAAATTATCAGCATATTTGAATTCAATTGTTTTTGTTTTATCACTTGAAAGGTCGGTATTTTTGTCTTCAAATTCATAATAAACGGGAATATTGGCAAGGTGTGTCTGCCAACGCCAATCCTCACCTGTTTTGAGCGAAGTTGAAGCAAATACACCGTTTATTCCTAACGCCTTTGCATTTTTCTGCATATCTTCAACTACCGATTTTAAGGCATCAAAGCTTTTAATTTCGTCCATTGACTTAATTTTTGTTGCTTTATTTTCAAGTGCAAAGTATTTATCGGTAATTGCTTTGTTATAAATAATTCCATAGCCCTCAACAACATAGGGAATACCGTAAACTTTGCCGTCAGAGATAACTGCAAGTGATTTATCAGTCAAATGCTTATACAACTCTGTATTTGATAAGTCCGCACAATAATCCTTCCAGTTCGCATAACCTTTTGGCCCGTTTATCTGAAAAAGTGTCGGTGCTTCATTTGTACCCATTTTTGCTGTTAAGGTCTGTTCATAATTACCACTTGCGGCAGTTTCCACAATTAGCGTGTTTCCTGTTTCTTCTTTATAAGCTTTTGCAATTTCATTATAGACATTAGCAACCTCGGGTTTGAAATTCAAAAAACGCACAGTAGCGGTGTCATCACCTGATTGTCCTGTGGGATTTTGATTGTCATTCCTATTACAAGCAGTGAAAAAAGTACCAAAAAGTGATACTGCTAAAAGAATTGATAAAAGTTTTTTCATAAATGTACCTCCTGTATTTTCTTTTTCATTGTTTGATTAATGTATCTTTTTATGTATTTTTAACAAATATTCTTGAAAAAATTCCATAAAAAAGAAAACAAAAAATATTGTTTTTTTTCTCGATTTGACTTATAATTACAATATATTAAGTTCCGAGGGTTATTTTATGAAAATTTTGGAAGAAAGAATTTTAAAAGATGGCAAAGTATTTTCAGGCAATGTTCTGAAGGTAGATAGTTTTCTTAATCATCAGCTTGATGTAAAGCTTCTCTCAGAAATGGGTGCAGAGCTTAAAAAGTTATATAGTGACTGTGACATCACAAAAGTGCTTACAATCGAGGCTTCAGGTATCGGTGTAGGCTGTATGGTGGCACAGTTTTTTGATTGTCCCCTGCTTTTTGCCAAGAAAAGCAAGACACTAAATATCAAGGGTGATGTTTACACAAGTAAGGTTGAGTCTTTTACTCACCAATGTACATATGACATCATCGTTTCAAAAGATTTCTTAAACGAAAACGATACCGTTCTTATTGTTGACGATTTTCTTGCAAAAGGAAACGCTCTTATAGGTTTAATTGATATTGTAAATCAGTCCGGTGCTCGCCTTGCAGGTTGTGGAATTGCAATCGAAAAAGGCTACCAAGGTGGCGGAGATAAGTTAAGAGCACAAGGAGTTCGTGTTGAGTCAATGGCAATTATTGATTTTATGAACGACGAAACCGGCGAAATTGTTTTTGGTACTCGGTAATAACAGCACCACGCTGTAAAAATATTACAAAAAATAAAGGAGAGATAAAGTATTATGAAAAATCTCAAAAAAGTACTTGCAGTAGTAATGGCTATTGCACTTATCGTTACTTGCTTTGCAGCTTGCGGCGATAAAAAACCAGATGAACCTGATGTAAAGACAGTAAAAGCTGCTCTCATTTGCTTGCACGGCGATTCATCAACTTATGACAAGAACTTCATCGATGCTTTCAAACAAGCATGTGCAAACAAAGGCCTCACAGCTGATGATTACACAATTGTTACTGACATTCCTGAAGGAACAGCTTGTTATGACCAGGCAGCTGACTTAGCTGAATCTTACGACCTTATCTTTGCTGACTCATTCGGCCATGAGCCTTATATGATTCAGGCAGCTAAGGAATTCCCTGAAGTTGAATTCTGCCACGCAACAGGTACAAGAGCTCATACAGAAAAGCTTGCTAACTTCCACAATGCATTTGCTTCAATCTATGAAGGCAGATACCTTGCTGGTGTTGCAGCAGGTATGAAGCTTGTTGAGCTTTATGGTGATGCTGAAGGTAAAGTTTCTGACGAAAATGCAAAAATCGGCTATGTTGGTGCTTTCCCATATGCTGAAGTTATTTCAGGCTACACATCATTCTACCTTGGCGCAAAATCAGTAGTAGAAAATGCTACAATGGAAGTTCGTTATACAAACTCTTGGTATGATGAAGCAGCTGAAAAGACAACAGCTCTTGCACTTATCGACAATGGTTGCAAATTAATTTC
>CALFTO010000102.1 GCA_937916195.1 uncultured Clostridia bacterium | reverse complement strand
GTGCAGAGCCGTGAATAGGCTCATAAAGTCCCATTTTGCCTGTTGCAAGAGATGCTGAAGCGAGCATTCCAATTGAGCCTGAAATCATAGACGCCTCATCAGAAAGAATGTCACCGAAAATATTAGATGTAACAACAACATCAAACTGACCGGGATTTCTTACTAACTGCATTGCACAGTTATCAACGTACATATGAGAAAGTTCAACCTCAGGGTATTCCGCTGACATTTTAATAACTGTTTCTCTCCAAAGTCTTGAGCTTTCAAGAACATTTGCTTTGTCAACGCTTGTGAGCTTCTTGTTTCTCTTCATTGCCATTTCATAGGCTGTTCTTGCAATTCTTTCAATTTCGGGAACAGAGTACATTTCCGTATCGTAAGCCGCAGGGTTACCGTCAACCTCTTTTCGACCTCGTTCACCAAAATAAATTCCACCTGTAAGTTCGCGGACAATCATAATATCAAGTCCGTCACCGATAATGCTGTCTTTGATTGGAGAAGCAGATTTAAGTGGCTCAAAAATCTTTGCGGGACGAAGATTTGCATAAAGCCCTAATGCACCGCGAATACCAAGAAGTCCTTTTTCGGGGCGTTGATTTCCTGGAAGAGTATCCCATTTAGGACCTCCAACAGCACCAAGGAAAACACAGTCCGCCTTTTTGCAAGCATCAACAGTTGTCTGTGGAAGTGGCTCACCTGTTGCATCGATAGCCGCACCACCGATAAGCTGATAATCGTAACTGAATTTAAATCCGTATTTTTCACCGGTTGCATCAAGTACTTTGAGTGCTTCGTCAACGATTTCAGGGCCAATTCCGTCACCTTTTAATACAACAATATTATAATTTTTCATAATAATTAATCCTTTCTGACAACATTTGGTAAACAGCGGTTAACTGCACAAAGAATACCCTTGATAGATGCATAGTTGATGTTGTGTGAAATACCGATACCGAAAACATCCTTGCCCTGTGGGTTTGTAATGTGAATGTAGCTGACCGCCTTTGAGTCTGAGCCCACTGAAACAGCATGTTCAGAGTAGTCAATAAAGTGATAATCACCGAGACCAATTGTATTCATTGCCTGACAGAATGCACCGATAGGACCTGCGGCAATACCCTCAATTTTCTGTGGCTCGTTGCCATTGTACTGAATAGTACCAACAAAGTGTACTCGTGATTGTTCTTCGCCATGCTCTCTTTCTTCAAAGAATTTGTAGCTAAGCAATTTGTAAGGTCCTGCAACATTGAGATATTCCTGCTGGAAAAGTGCATAAACTTCTTCTTTCTGAAGTTCTTTTCCTTTTTCGTCGCAGACTTTCTGGACAATTTTTGAGAATTCGGGGTGCATAGCCTTTGGCATATTGTATCCGTACTCTGCCATAATATATGCAACGCCACCCTTACCGGACTGACTGTTGATACGGATAATCGGCTCGTATTCTCTGCCAACATCGGCAGGGTCAATAGGCAAGTACGGAACTTCCCAATATTCAGTACCGCTTGTGCGCATATATTCTTTACCTTTGTTGATTGCATCTTGATGAGAGCCTGAGAATGCAGTAAATACAAGCTCGCCACCGTAGGGCTTTCTTGGGTCAACAGGCATTTTTGTTGTTCTTTCAAACATTTCCTTGATTTCGTTCATATGTGAGAAATCAAGTTCTGGGTCAATACCCTGTGTGTACATATTAAGAGCAAGAGTAACGATATCAACATTACCTGTTCTTTCGCCGTTACCGAAGAGAGTTCCCTCAATTCTGTCAGCACCTGCTAAAAGACCAAGTTCAGCGGCGGCAACAGCTGTGCCACGGTCATTATGTGGATGCAAGCTGATAATTGCATTTTCACGATTTTTAAGGTTACGACAGAAATATTCAATCTGGTCTGCGTATCCGTTTGGTGTGCTACCCTCAACAGTTGCAGGAAGATTAAGAATAATCTTGTTATCTTCGTTTATATCAAGTGCTTCCATAACTTTTTCGCAGATAAGCACTGCATTGTCCATTTCTGTACCGGAGAAGCTTTCAGGTGAATATTCGTAACGGATATTAACATCTTTTTGGGATTTGAGTTCATCTGTAAGCTCTTTAATAAGCTTCGCACCCTGAACAGCAATGTCAATAACACCATCCATATCCTTTTTAAAAACAACTTTTCTCTGAAGAGTTGAAGTTGAGTTGTAGAAATGGATAATTACGTTTTTTGCACCGTCAATGGCTTCAAAAGTTTTTCTTATGAGATGTTCACGGCTTTGCACAAGCACCTGAATTGTAACATCATCGGGAATTAAGTTCTTTTCAATAAGTGTTCTTAAAATTTCATATTCAGTTTCAGAAGCTGACGGAAAACCAACTTCAATTTCTTTGAAACCGATATTTATAAGAGTTTTGAAATATTCAATTTTTTCCTTTAAATTCATCGGGTCAATAAGTGCCTGATTGCCGTCACGCAAGTCAACCGAACACCAAACCGGTGGCTTTTCAATGATTTTTGACGGCCATTGTCTGTCAGGAATGTTAATCGGTGTGAAAGGAATATACTTTTCGCAGCCTTGTTTCATATAAAATCTCCTCCAAAATAAAAGAACGCCCACTATCAACACATTGATAGGGACGATGGAAAAATCTACCGTGGTACCACCCTAATTCATCGGCTAATGCCGACCTCTATGACTTCTAACAAAGTCCGACTTGATAACGGGGTCAACCGTCATGGGCTATGATTTCACCCATGCAACTCCGAAACGAGTTATGCACATAAACACTGTGTTGCCTTGCACCAAACGGCAACTCTCTGTAAGCAAGTGGTTTATGTCTTGTTTTCTTCACTGTTTTTGATAGGGGCTATTAAATTGATTGTTTTATATTTTATAGTATTTTTTTGACTTTGTCAATATAAAAAGCAACAAAATATGTAGGGACGCACGTCCTCGTGCGTCCGCATTAAAACAGACCTCAAACTGCGGACAGACAAGGATGTCTGTCCCTACGCGTGTTTTCTTTCCTTCGTCAGAGAGCGGTTATATTATTTTCACTGTTTTTCCTGTCCAAGATAAGCCTGTGCAAGCACTTTGAGTTGTTCAACTGTCTCAAATTTTGCGCCCGACTCAACAATTGCACTTCTCACCGATACAGGCAAAGAGTCAAAATAAGATTTCATTTCTGAATTCATATTTTCCATAAAAAATCACCTCGGTAATATTTTACCAAGGTGAAATTAAAATATTCATTATAAAACTTTTGAAAGGAAATCCTTAAGTCGCGGGTTTTGAGGATTTGTGAAGAATTCTTCGGGAGTATTTTCTTCAATAATTTTACCCTCATCCATAAAGATTACTCGTGTACCAACTTCTCTTGCGAAGCCCATTTCGTGAGTAACAACAACCATTGTCATACCCTCGCGAGCAAGATTTTTCATAACCTCAAGAACTTCGCCAACCATTTCGGGGTCAAGGGCTGATGTGGGCTCGTCAAAGAGCATAACCTCGGGCTCCATACAGAGTGCACGCACAATTGCAACACGCTGTTTTTGTCCGCCCGAAAGCTGTGAGGGGTAAGCGTCTGCTCTGTCTTTAAGACCTACGCGGTCAAGAAGTTCCAGAGCCTGCTTTTCTGCCTCATTCTTATCTTTTTTGAGGAGTGTTACGGGTGCTTTGGTCATGTTTTTAAGCACATTCATATTGGGGAAAAGGTTAAAGTGCTGGAACACCATACCCATTCTCTGACGATGAGTATTAATATTTGTCTTTTTAGCAGTAATATCAGTTCCGTCAAAATAGATTTTACCCGATGTGGGAATTTCAAGGAGATTAAGCGAGCGCAAGAATGTTGATTTACCAGAACCCGAAGGACCAACAATTACAACAACCTCGCCTTTTTTGATTTCACAATCAATGCCGTCAAGAGCCTTAACCACACCGCCGGTGTAATGCTTTTTGAGATTTTCTACTTTAATAAGCACATTATCTGTCACTCTTACGCAACCTCCTTTCGAGAATGCCAACAAGCCATGACAAAATCATAACCATTACGAGATAAATAATTGCAACAGTTATAAGCGGAATAAAGTAAATGAACGTTCTGCCCGCAATAACATTACCTGCTTTTGTAAGGTCGATAACACCAACATAGCCTGCAACTGAGGTTTCTTTGAGAAGGGCTATAAACTCATTACAGAGTGTGGGCAATACCGCCTTGAACATCTGCGGAATAACAATAAAACGCATTGTCTGGAAGTAGTTGAAACCAAGGCTTCTGCCCGCCTCAAACTGACCATGGTCAATAGACATAATACCTGCACGGAAAATTTCGGCAACATAAGCACCCGAGTTTATACCGAATGCAAAAATACCAACCATTACTCCATCGTCAGATGACGCAAATATTACAAAATATGAAATCATCAATTGAACAACAACCGGAGTTCCTCTGACAATAGTAAGATATATTTTGCAAAATCCATTAAGAATAGCAAGTATGTAATATCCAATACCGCCGCGAAGCTTCATTGACTCTCTGTTTTTATCAAATGAAGTACGAATAGCCGCAATTACAATACCAATAACTACGCCTATAACTAAAGCGCCTGCTGTAATTTTCAAAGTATTGAGCAAACCGTTTACAAGTTGCATATAGCGGTCTTTTTCAAAGAAAACAAATTGAATATCCGCTATGAGCTCGTTAAACCAAATGGAAATCTCATTAAACCAAGCTTTAATTTGTTCCAATACTGACTCCCCTTTCTTACGCAAAAATTAGGGCGGAGTTTAAGCCGCCCTAACAGTTAAGTCAAAAATGTAAATTATTCAGCTGAAATATATTTGTCAATAACCTTCTGAACTGAACCGTCAGCAATGAGTTCTTTAAGAGCGTTATTAACTTTTTCCTGAAGCTCCGTATTTTCTTTTGCAAAGCAGATAGCATAATCTTCAACTGCATATTCAGTTTCAAGAATTTTAAGGCCTGTGTTTGCTGCTACATACTGTTTTGCAGGCTCGTTGTCGATAATAACACAATCAACCTTGCCGTTTTTAAGTGCTTCTACTGCAACAGCACCGTTGTCGTACTTTGTAACATTCTCTTCGCCGAATTCATCAGAAGCATAAATGTCGCCTGTTGTTGATGTCTGAACGCCGATTTTCTTGCCTGCAATATCATCAAGAGAAGCAATTGAACCGCCTTCCTTAACAATAACAACCTGAACACCTGTTGCGTATGAGTCAGAGAAGTTTACGTCCTTAAGTCTGTCTTCTGTAACTGTCATACCAGCCATACCCATATCGTATTTGCCTTCCTGTACGCCGGGAATGATTGAGTCAAAAGCAACGTCTTCAATCTTAAGTTCCATGCCAAGTTTTGCAGCAATTAGACCTGCGATTTCAGCGTCAATACCTACAACTGTGTCACCGTCATAGTACTCATAGGGAGGGAACTCAGCGTTTGTAGCCATTACAAGAACTTTGCTCTCATCCTTTGGGTCTTCTTTGCCACCGCAAGCTGCGAAACAACCTACGATAAGTACAAGAGCAAGAACTACTGAAAGAACTTTAACCATTTTTTTCATTTTAAATCTAC
>CALFTO010000101.1 GCA_937916195.1 uncultured Clostridia bacterium | reverse complement strand
CCCGCATTTGAAAGCATTGCGAAAACAATGAACACAACAAGCTGGTCGTTGCTTTTAATAACATCAAAAACCTGTTTAAGACTGAATTTCTTCTTTTCGCCATACACAACATTTGTTTCTTTTGTAACAAGCACGCAAATAAGAGCGAAGAACACAAGTGCAACACCGCAAATGCCTGCCCAACGTGAAAATCCCGATGCACTATATCCCTTTTCGTCGGTTATCCCGCTTGAAAGCAATGGGCAAAGCCAAGGTGTGAGAATTGAAATAATGCCCTGACCAATACCCGAAAATGTACGTGCAACTGTTGCCACGAGATTTCTTTCTTTTTCTTCACTTGTGAAAGAGGGCACCATTGACCAATAAGGAATATCCGCCATCGTGTTGGTCATACCCCAAAGCACATACATAATACCTATGTAGATATAAAGCGGAAGACCGCTCATACCGAATGATGTGAATAACAAGAACAGAACAACTGCATTACACATAGCACCAATTAAAATCCAAGGACGATATTTACCGTGCTTTGTGCGTGTATTGTCAACGATTGTACCCATCATTGGGTCATTAATGCCGTCCCAGATACGAGCAAGCGGAGTTATGAGAAGCAAAAAGCCTTCTTCAAGACCTAACACACTTGAAAGGTAGTATGAAAGATATGAATAGAACATACCGTAGCTTAAATCAAGACCGATTGCACCAACGCCATAGCCCAATGCAGTTTTTAAAATTGAATTCTTTTTAGTTGCCATTGTTCATTCTCACCTCGTCAATTCTGAGTTTCATTTCATCTTCTATTTCGGGAAATTCGCGAGAGTAATTCCCCTGCTTTTCCTCATATTTTGAAAGCGCAAGGCTTAAAACGCCCACCGCTGCGGTTACAAAAGGTGCAACCTTTGCAATTTTAATTGCAGTTTTTACTGCTTTTTTAGTGTCCATTTATTCAGCCTGCCTTTCGTCATATTCCTTTAAATATTTCTGTGCAAAAAACGCGTCAGATTCATAAGGCTCGGAATTAAGACCTCGTTTTTGTCTTGTTTCGGCACCCTTGCCCGCAAGAATAATTACACTTTCACCCTTTGCGTCTTCAATTGCTGTTTTAATTGCTTCGCCACGGTCAAGAATAATTCTATATTTATCCTTACCGCCGACACCCTCAACATATTCTGCAATAACTTTACAGATATCTGCAAGATTTTCTTCTGCGGGGTCGTCTTCGGTGATATACACAAAATCTGCAAGCTTTCCGCTGACCTCACCCATATCTTTTCGACGGATAATCGCCTTGTTGCCGGGGCAACCGAATGCGATTGAAATGTGTCTGTCGGGATATTCCTTACGAACAGACTCAAAAAGATTTTCAAAGCTCAGTTTGTTATGAGCATAGTCCACGATTACGGCAATTTTCTTGTCTTTACTCTCGTAAACTTCCATTCGACCTGCTGTACGTGAATTGTAAAGCCCTGTGCGGATTGTCTCTGCACTAATTCCAAGCTTTTCACAAACTGCAATAGCGCAAAGCGCGTTACTCACATTGAAAAGACCGGGGATTGAAAGTGTGAAATCTTCTTCAAATGTCTTTGTTCTTACTGTGAAGACTGTTTTTGAACCGTCTTTTCTAATATTGTAGCCGTAAACATCAGCGTTTTCGTTCTGTGTGCTGAAAGTAATAACTTCAGGTGCATTTTTTGACGCTTTGATTACCTCTTCACTCTTATCAGAATCAAGATTTACAACTGCAGTTCTGCATTGCGAAAAAAGCTTCATTTTTGAGTTGAAATAGTCCTCAAAATTCGGGTGCTCAACGGCACTTATGTGGTCAATGCCGATATTGAGATAACAACCGAACTGAAACTCAACCCCTGCCGTTCTGCCGTATTTTAAGGCTTGAGAGCTTACTTCCATTGTGAAAAGTGAAAGTCCGCTTTTTACCGCATTGTCAAAATGCTTGTGCAATTCAAAGGGCTCAGGAGTGGTGAGTGTGCTTTCTTCATTTACCACACCGTCGTAGATTTCAAGGGTGGACATAAGTCCGCTTTTTTTACCGCTTGCCTTCAAATGCTCATCAAAAATATATTTAAGAAAATATGCGGTGGTGCTTTTGCCCTTTGTGCCCGTGATACCCACAAGGTTTAAACGCTCCCACGCGTTGCCATAAAAGAAATTCGCCATTAAATACATAGCTTTGCGGATATCTGAAACGAGAACGCAAGGTGCATCTGTATCATATTTATTCTCTGAAACATAAGCAACCGCACCCTTTGAAAGTGCATCACACAAAAACTGCTCTTTAAAATGAGCACCCTTGCATAAAAATAAAGTGTTCGGTTTAATGTCGCGAGAGTTATATGAAATATAGCCGATTTCTGCATTTTCGTCGCAGTCAGCCTCAACAAACACATTATTATCTTTAAAGAGTTTTATGAAATCCTTTAATTTAAACATTTATATTTTTTCTCCTGTTTCGGCGTTGATTACATCTTTAAATATTGCACGGTGAGTGCCCGAAATATATTTGTCAATATGAAGCGAGCCGAAAAACCATTTTTTAAACTTGCAGTTTACGCTGAGCTCTTCAAAATAAGCATTAAGAGCAGTAACGCGGAATTTTGAAGTATCATTAAGATTTAAGAAATTCTTTACCTTTAACGGTGGCTCGTGGGTGATAATCATATCCATATCATAGCCTGCAACCTCAAGGTTTTCTGCACCCTCCAAAAGTTCTTCCTGAGTTGGTATTTCTTCTTTTGACCAAGCATTTACATCTCGGCGGATATCAATGTCTGAGCTCTCTCCACCGCCCATTGTGAAAATCTTTTTGCCCTCGATTTCAAAAATTTGACCGCGCATAAGGTGATAAAGATTGCCATAAATTTTATGCACCTTACCGCCGTTCCATTGGCTTATTTCATAGCCGTTAAGCATTTCAAAATTTTCGTGAGTGCCGTCAATGAAGCATATATTGTATTTTCGCTTGCCGAGAGAGATTAAAAAATCCTGCTCGCTCTTTGTGTCGTTCCACATAAAGCCGAAATCACCGCAGATTATAAGAGTATCGCCCTCTTTTAATTTGCGAAGAGCAAGTCTTCCCAGTCTTTTACGGTCGCCATGGGTGTCACCAGTAATATAAATCATATAAAAAATCCTTTTATTTTCATTTTTCGCTATTGGATATTGTTTTCATTTGTGATATACTTATTGTATTACTTTCTAATGCTTTTTTCAAGTGGGGGAAATCAATTGAAAAAACTTATTTCAATATTAATTTGCGTAACTATTTTAATATGCTCATTTTCAATGGGGGCAAACGCCTCGTTCAATTCACTTTTAGAGACCGAGGCTGACGTTGTTTTGCTTGTGAATACCGACAGCGAAACCGTAATTTTCGATAAGAATGCCGATAAACAAACTGCACCCGCATCAATCACCAAAATTGTCACCTGTATTCTTGTACTTGAAAATTGTGACGACCTTAACACAGTTCTCACCTGCAAGCGTGAATGTCTTAACGGACTTTATGAGCAGAATGCCGCAACAGTTGGTATTCTTGCAGGCGAGCAAATGACAGTTAAAGAATTGCTTTATTGTTTGATGATTCCGTCTGCCGCTGATGCCGCAAATATTCTTGCTGACTATATCGGTGGCGGGCTTGATAATTTCGTTGTAATGATGAACGATTTTGTAAAAAAATTGGGTTGCGAAAACACAACCTTTATCAACGCACACGGACTTGATGAAGGTGGCGGAAACATCACCACCGCATATGACCTTTACAAAATTGCAAAATATTGTATGCAAAATCCCACCTTTAAAGAGATTACAAGCACCCTTCGTCACGAAATTGCACCCACCAACAAATATCCGTATATCAGATATCTCAACAACACCAATAAAATGATGAATTCGGCATATAAAGACTATTACAGCCCTTATATTTCGGGTATCAAAACGGGTACAACCGCAATGGCAGGCCGTTGCGTTATTTCAACCGCGTCAAAAGACGGTTACAATTATATGCTGATTGTCATGAACGCACCACAGTATGACATCGACAAAGACGGTGTTGAAGAAAATGTTGCATTTACCGACAGCAAAAAGATTTACGAATGGGCATTTGATAAAATTGTACTAACAAAGGTTACAAACACCACAGATGTGGTAACGGTTGTTGATGTTAAATACAACTGGAATGTTGACCATTTAAGACTTCTGCCCAAAGAAGAACTCTCGGCACTTGTGCCCTCGGGAACTGAAAGCGGAAGCCTTGTTGTAAGACCCATTGAAAGCGAAACTCCCACAGAGGTAAAAGCACCAATCAAAAAGGGTGATGTACTCGGCAAAGCAGAGGTGCTTTACGGCGAAGATGTCGTAGCAACCGTTGACCTTGTTGCCGCCGAAGATATTGACCGCAATATCTTACTTTGGCTTCTTGACGGACTTAAAACAATCTTCTCCACAACAATATTCAAGCTTGTTTTCGGATTTTTTGTGTTACTTGTAATAATTTACATTCTTTTGATTATCCGCAAAAACCGAATTAAAGCAAAGCGAAAGAAAATCAGAATGATAAAAGGATAAAGCAAACGGCGAGGTTAATCCTCGCCGTTGTTTTTTCTATTATTCCACCAGATTGCAATTTTACTGCGTATTCGTTCAAAAATATTGTCAACTTCAGGGTGAAGAGCCTTTTCAATCCCTATTTTTTCACGACAGATGCAATTCATTTTTCTTTTATAGCGTTTTGATAGCTCATAATCGTAATCATTTGACTGTTCATATTTTTCAATTTCTTTTTTATTCAATTCAACGCAGGCTTGTTTTAACACTGAATATTCTTCTACATTTCCACACATAATAATCACCTCAAAATTCGTATTACTAAAATTAATTATATTATATTTGGTAATACCAAATTTGTAAAGACTTTTATAACATATAATTTATGATATAAAGGTGGTGAGCAGTTTGAAAACAAGAAAACTTGCACTCGGCAATAGAAATATTATTGGTGCACGCGTAACAGAAGCACGAAGAAATCAAGATATGAAACAAAATGAACTGCTCGCAAAGCTTCAATTGGCAGGAATTGAAATCAGTTCACCTGCACTCTCGCTTTTAGAGGGACAAAAAAGACCTGTATTTGATTTTGAATTAACTGCATTAGCAGATGTTTTGGGCGTATCTGTTGATTGGCTGTTAGGTAGAGAATGAATATCATAAGTAAGGCGAGGTTAATCCTCGCCGTTTTTTAATGCAAAGTGCAAAACGCAAAATGTAAAATTAATGGTCTGCGACACTGATTTTATAACTAAAAAAGAACTCGCAATTCAAAATTTGCGAGTTCTTTTTGTTGATATATTAACTTCGTTAATTCGATATTTTTACTTCTTAAAATCGATATGTTTTTTCACAAACTCGATATGATACAAATTCTCGTTCGCAATGCGAACATATCGAGTGCCAAGCACATATCGAGCCTTCAGGCATATCGCAATTTCCGTCAGGAATTTATATCGTTGCAAAGACTTTGTCTTTGCTCTTTATTCACCAAACGGGAATGGGAAACCATTACCCGCATTATCTTCTTTTGGTGCTGATGAGGTGCTTGAATCCTCAACGAGCTTTACTGTAACATCAAAGGTTGAGATGTTGTAATTACTGTCTATACGGCAGATTGTGAGTGTTAACTCGTCACCAACCTTACCGTCTTCGATAATGTCAAGCAATACATCGTCAGTATCCATATCCTTACCGTTAACGGCAATAATCATATCCCCCGATTTTACACCCTTATTCGCCAAGTCACTGCCAATCATAATCTCTTCAATAACAATTGAATTTGAGGGAAGATTATGAGTCTTTACAATGATTGAATGTGTCTGGCTGTAGGTTGCGGCATAAAATGTGATGCCGAGAACAGGGCGGTTTGTAACCTTGCCGTGTGCTATAAGCTCGTCAACGATTTCTTTAACCGTTTTTGAGGGAACTGCAAAGCCCATACCTTCATAATCTTCTGCTGCAATTTTTGATGAGTTGATGCCAACTACCTGACCATATTCGTTAACAAGTGCTCCACCCGAATTACCGGGGTTGATTGGTGCTGTGTGCTGAATACAAGAAACCTCATATCCTACGGGGCTGTCAACGGGTCTGCCGATTGCAGAAACCATACCATTTGTAAATGAGCCGAAGAACTGTGTTCCGCCGGGGTTACCGATTGCATAAACATAATCGCCAACGCCGAG
>CALFTO010000100.1 GCA_937916195.1 uncultured Clostridia bacterium | reverse complement strand
ACAGACTTCTCAAATCAATGGACAAGCTTGAATGTGAAGAGCTTAAAATCTTTATAGAAGAATTTTTACCATCATTTGAGAAAACACTTGACCAAATGAAGAAATGAGTGCAAAATGCAAAACGCAAAGTGCAAAATTATAGGGGCGATTCACGAATCGCCCTTATTTTTGTTTTTATAAATTGGGGTTTATCGGACTCTTTAAGATACCCCCCTCAGTCGCTTCGCGACAGCTCCCCCTCAAGGGTGGAGCCCAAGATAGCCTTCCCCCTGCGAGGGGAAGGTGGCACGAGCAAAGCGAGTGACGGAAGGGGGAAAAAGAATTCGACAAATTTATAATAAAAAGGGGCTGTAAAAAAAATAGCCCCTTTACCTTTATTATTCAAACACGATTGTCATAATGCTCTTTTCGGGAAGTTCGATTTCTGCAACCTCGCCCTCATAAATCTGTTGCATTTGTGCTTCCTGCGTTGTTGTGTAAACGCTCATATACTGTGCATCAACCTTGAAATCAATCTTTCTTGTTGCACCGTCATTTACAACAACTGTTACTATTTTACCGTCGGGAGTGAGATATGAAACGCAGTTAACACCGTATTTCATAAGCGTTGTAACCATTTCGCCGTCACGCTCTTCTTTAACCTCGGTAACATCATTGATATTCTTTTCGGTTTCGATTTTAACACTTCCAACAGGAATAAACTTGCTGAAATGAGCAACCGCATAGTAACGCATAGCAACTTGATATTCACTCAAATCTGCATTACCTGCTAAAAGTCCGTCAGAATACTGCTTGCCGTCTTCACCAATGCCGATACCGTTAACGCCTACCCAAGCTGTCCAAGAATTGATATTGCTGTAATTGAGGTCATTCGCCATTGTTCTTGCCTGCAAAAGTGCGCCGTCAATTGAATCAATAAGTGCTGTGCAAGGCAAGTGACACCATTCTGACATTTCCACGGGAATATCTGTAATCTTCTCTTCAATCCAGTTGCCAAGTCCGATTTTGTTATGCAACTGCTCGTCAGACCAATAGCTGTGATATGACAACGTGCCAAGATATGGGCGAATTTCTTCGTCATTGTAAAGATATTCAAACCACTCGTAAAGTCTAAAGCCGATTTCGCCCGATTCGGGACCTGCAAGCTTGATATCAAGATTTTTCTCTTTAATCTCTTTTACGCACGCACGGTAGACATCATAAATATCTTCAGAGTTATAGAAGCAACCCTCTTGGCTCTGATTTACGCTTGAAACACCCCAAGACCAGTTAGGCTCATTAATGGGGCTTATGTATTTAACAGGCACACCCTTGTTGATGAAATACTCGGCAATTGTGATTAAATATTCAGCATAAGCCTCGTAATTCTCGCGAGGAAGATTACTTACCCACCAATTTTCGTTACCGTATTCCTGACCGTTAAGTGTCATTGTGTAGTGAGGCGAATTCGCAAAAAGAATTACCGTATCAATGCAGCCATAAGACAAACAAAGGTCTAAAAACTTCTGTGCCTCGGCATCTTTTGTGAAATCATATTCATACTCGCCGGTTTCTTCGTTGAGAACGTAAAAGCTTTCTGTCTTGCGCCAAGGGTCAGTAATATTTGTGTCAGGGTTATCAGCAGAGCCTGCACCGATATTATAGCGGTAAATATTAAGTCCCAAGCCCTCTTTACTGTAAAGAAGCTTTGCGATTTCTTCCATATTCTCACTCTTGCCTGCAATCTGTGACCACCAGCAAGAAGAACAACCGAAGCCGTCAAGCTCCTTGCCCTTTTCGTCAGCATCAATTGTAAGCTTCACATCGGCTGTTTGTGATTTTTCGATAAACCAATCAGTATCCCAAAAGATTTTGTCATAAAAAAGACCTACAACCGTAACCGCCACCGCAAGCAATACTGCAATTACGGGGACTAAAATTTTTAACACCTTTTTCATATTCTTCTCCTAAAAAACAAGGCAGTGGAGTTTCCCCCACTGCCGAAATTTCATTTTATTCGTATTCGGGTTCCATAAGGCCGTAGCCACCGTCATTTCTCTTATAAACTACGCAGATTTCGTCTGTTTCTGCATTGCGGAACATATAGAACATATGACCGAGCAGGTTCATTTGCAGAATTGCCTCTTCAACCGTTTCGGGCTTCAAGACAACTGATTTTGTTCTCACAACCTCAATTTCGTCTTCGTCAACCACATCTGCAAGCACATCGTCGAAAGAAACATCGCGAAGCTTTCGTTCAAGGCGTGTTTTGTTCTTTCTGATTTGACGGATAAGGGAGTCAACGCACTTGTCAAGCGACTCCTCCAAGTCATCACTGCGTTCTTGAGCACGGAAAATCATATTATTCTTTGTAAGAGTAATCTCACAGATTTTCACATTTTTCTCAACAGTGGCAGTAATTTTAGCCGTTGCGTCAGGTCCGAAAAATCTTTCAACCTTACGAAGTTTTTCTTCTGCTCTAACCCTGAAGCTTTCTCTTGGCGTACATTTACGTCCGATAATAGTAATGTTCACAACGACATCTCCTTTATATTTAATTGAACAGTTCTCTGTTTAATTACAGTGTAGCATAAATGCACAGAAAAATAAAGTAGTTTTGAGAAATTTTATTTAATTTTTACAATGTTTTATATTATTGTCTCTGCGTGCCTTGTCACGTGACAGCCCACATTTACCGCAACGGGCAAGCCTGCAATATGCGTTGGCGCTTCTTCAATATTCACCGCAAGGGCGGTGGTTTTACCGCCAAAGCCCTGCGGACCAATATCAGTTTCATTGATTTTTTCAAGCATTATTTTTTCAAGTTCAGCATATAAAGGCTTGGGATTTCGCACTTTAACACTTCTGCAAAGTGCTTTTTTAGAAAGTATTGCACAACCCTCAAAGCTTGAGCCGATACCCACACCCAAAACTATTGGCGGGCAAGGGTTACCCCCTGCAATTTTTACGGTTTCAACCACAAAATCCACAATATCATCTTTCGTCGCAGATGGTGTGAACATTTTAATTCTGCTCATATTTTCACTGCCGAAGCCCTTGGGTGCAACTGTGATTTTAATTTTGTCACCGCTGACAATTCGGGTATGAATTACCGCGGGGGTATTATCATCGGTATTTACCCTTTTGAGCGGGTCGCCCACAATGGATTTGCGTAAAAGTCCGTCAATATATCCTCGACGCACACCGTCGTTGATTGCAGCTTCATAGTCGCCGCCGACAATATGCACTTCTTGCCCCAATTCAACAAAGACAATCGCCATTCCCGTATCCTGACAAATGGGAATATCCATTTCCTTTGCGCAATCAAGATTTTTGAGAATGTCACTCATTATGCTTTTTGGCAATTCTTTTTCTTCATTTTCAAACCCGCAAGCAATACATTGTGTTAAATCCGTGGGCAGAATTTTGTTCGCCTTTATACAAAGGTCGCGAACTGTATCTGAAATTTGTGAAAAACTGATTTCTCTCATTTTGTTCACCTAAAACTAAAGGGCAGTATTTTTATACTGCCCTATTATTTATGACTTATTACCTCTGCGGTAGCCTGTGTTGCCGCCACGACGGTCAGAGCTTCGTTTAATGTCGCTCATTTTGTCTTCACTCTGAGCCTTAAACTTCGCCATCATATCTTCAAAAGACATTGGACCTGACTGCTCAGGCTCTGCCTTACCCTGCCAACCGCGGTTAGCGTTTTTCTGAAACTTAGGCTTTTGAGCCTTTGGTTTTTCAGGCTCGGGCTGTGCCTTTTTGATTGAAAGACTGATTTTGCCCTTTTCGTTAATTTCAATTACCTTGACCTTAACCTTGTCACCCTCTGAAAGATGCTGTGAAATGTCGCTGACATATTCATTTGCTACCTCGGAAATATGTACCATTCCCGAAACACCGCCTTCGAGCTTAACAAAAGCACCGAATTTGGTTAACCCCGTCACTGTTCCATCATGAATGGAACCGATGTCAATTTGCATGAAATGCAATGCCTCCTAATTATGCCCCTGGTGTTACGTCGTAGAACACTTTTTCGCCGGGCATAACAAAGCCAAGTTTTTCGCGTGCAACCTGCTCCATATATTCGCTTTTGTCTTCATCGTCAACTATGGATTGCAGACGCTCATTGTCAGCCAACTGCTGCTCATATGCGGCGTTTTTCTGTTCCAACTCGGCACGGCGTTCTTTGATTGTTGCCTGAAGACTGATTATGGAAATTACAAAATAGCCTGCAAGCAAAATAATGCCGAGAGTAAGAATAAAGCTTCTTTTCTGCACTTTTTTAGGTGCGGCTTTTTTCTTTGCCATAGTCACACTTCCTCACTTTCAAATTCTTCGTCATCCACCGGATTGCGCTTTTTAACAAATAGATTATACAACAATAGTTTGTTGACTTTCAAGAGGAATTTTGATTTATTTTTTACTTTTTTGGTGTTTTTTCGACTTTTTTTGAGTAATTTGTTGAAGACTTTCCAGATTTTCTCAAAAATCCATTTAAAAGGGAACAAAATTACGCCGAAAACCGACCTGAATAACTTTTTAATAAAACCAATAATTTTTTCACTGCAAGAAAAGATTACTGCCCCAAGTGAAAAGTAATATGTGAAAAACCCCGCAATCTCACCGAGCACTAAATAAAGGCGGATTTCACCCTCATTGACAGTAAGACAAAACAGAAAAGTGAAAAGGCAGGCAAAAGCGCAAAAAATAATATCACATATTATTACCGCCGTCTTGCCACGCGAAATACTTATGCGGATTATTCTTATTAAATCGTAGAGAATTCCCAAAAGAAAGCCCATACCAAGCGAGAGCAAAAATCCTTTTGTCTGCTGGGCAAGACTTAAGCTGTATAAATAGTCGGTCATCGAAGCACCTTTGAAAAAAAGCCTTTTGCCTGCGGGCGAGTGTCAGTATATGTAAGTGATGAGATTTCGCCGTCAACCATCAATTCACTTTGCTCCAAATTAAGCCTTGTTATGTGCAAATTCCACCCGCGGATTGTGAGCTCCCCCTGCTGTGTTATGGCAATAACGGTCTGCTCATCAAAAGAGTCAATATCAGTAACCCCTGAAACCGAAAGCTTGCGCCTGTCCTCCATAATAATATTATGTGGCAGTTTTTGAATGTTTTTCTCGTCTGAAATCATAGTATACCTCCGTATTTTACTTGCTTGTAAATATGTATGCAAATGAAGTGAAAACTATTCATTAGTTGTTTTTTAACTTAACCGTTGCAAGTTCACATAACTGTGCTAAAATTGGAATATACTGTAAAATTTGTTGGAGGATTAAATATGGCAGCTTCAAAGGTATTACCACGCGCACGCACACCGCAAAGTGCAGGAGTTTCGGCTAAAATCGTAAATGAATTTTTAGCAGAAGCCAAAAACAGAGATTTGGAATATCACAGCCTCATGGTTGTTCGTAACGGCAAGGTGGCTCTTGAGTGGTACAACGCACCCTATGACAAGGACACCACACATATGGTTTATTCTGTCAGCAAGTCATTTACCTCAACGGCAATCGGATTTGCAATCAGCGAGGGGCTTTTATCTCTTGACGATAAGCTTTTGGACTTTTTCCCCGATTATACACCTAAAAAGCCTGACGAAAGATTTGAAAAATTGACAATTCGCAATCTTTTGAGAATGAGTGCGGGCAAACAACCAAGTTTTCTCTCTGATAAATCAAAAATCGACTGGATTGAGAATTACATAAACGCTCCTTGGGGATTTGAGCCCGGCGAAAAATTCCTTTATATAAACGAAAATATTTTTATGCTCTCGGCAATTATCAACCGCGTTACAGGTATGTGTATGCGCGATTATCTTGAGCCCCGCCTTTTTGAGCCGTTGGGAATTGATTATCCCGTATGGGAAACCAACGAAAACGGCATTGAGGCAGGCGGTTGGGGACTTTACATCAAGACCGAGGATTTGGCAAAATTTATGCTTTGCTACCTTAATGGCGGTAAGTATAAAGGTCAGCAGGTTATCCCTGCCGAGTGGGTTAAAGAAGCCACAAGTGTGCAGATTGACAATTCATATAACAGACCGGGCACAGATTCTTCTGTGGGCTACGGCTATTGCTTCTGGATGAACAAAAATGGTGGATACCGTGCCGACGGAATGTTCTCACAGTTTGGCATCACCTTTCCCGAACACAACGCAGTAGTGGTTTGTACTGCTTCAATCCCCGTTGAGCAAGACGGACTTGACTGCATATGGGATTTCTTCCCCAAGGCATTTGAGGAAGTAGAAGACGAGGCAAAATTCGAGACCGAGCCTGCAAATCCACCCGCATTCAGCGAGCACCCCGCCCGTGAGGATGAAATCAACAATAGATATATAAAATTCCGCAAGAAAATTTTGCTTGATTTAGTGGGCTTCCCCGTAAGTGTTCTGCCAATGGCAATCACCTATATGATGTCGGACAGAGCGGGCAATATTGATATGGTAAAATTCGATTTCAACGGCGAGGAATGTACATTTAAGTGGAGTGAGGGCGACGAAACCAATAAAATTCCGCTTGGTATGGACGGTCATTACCGATACTCCACAATGACGCTGGGCAAAACGGAATTCAAGGTTTGTGCGAACGCCACATGGCTTGACGACAATAGTCTGCTTGTGTCAATCCGACCAATTCAGACCGTAGGCAAGAGAAATCTTATTTTCAGCTTTTTGCCCAAGGATAAAGTGACGATGCTGCCCTCAAGCACCCCATATGTTGGCGATATTCTCGCCTCTCTGGGCGGATTTTTCGACCAAGTTATCCCGATTAAACCCGTGTGCGAAGCATTTAAAAAATTCTTACAACTACTCCCGCCACTTGTGGAGCCCAAGCACCACGGCAAATTCATTGAAAAAAGAAAATCCGATTTTAATGAAAACTTATAGTCCTTTATAAAAACTCCCTGCAGATTAATTCTGTAGGGAGTTTTTGTTAGTTTACCATTGCAATCGTCAAAAGAAAGTATTATAATTATTGTATTGTTATTTTTCGCGAAAAATGGTGATACAAGTTGAAATGTAAGTTATTATGTATATTGATGGCAGTGGCTATCTTAATAAGCGGTGTTTTTGCAGGTTGTTCACAGGTAAAACCCCAAGAAAAGCCTTCAGAATCAGTTCAGGAATCAACATCTGAAACAGAAACATCGTCAACAACCGAAAGCACAACAGAAACAACCGAATCAACAACTAAAGCCGAAAACAAACCCACTAACAAAGGTGAAGGCACTACAAAGAAACCTGTAAAAGGCAATTCAAATAGTGACAAAATATTTGTTAGTTCTAGCGCAGCCAAAACCGCCGCAGACAAATTTTATCAGGATGCAGCATTTATCGGCGATTCAGTAAGTATGGGAATGAAAGTACGAGCTATAAGCAAGAAAAAGTTCCCCGGTGCAACTTATCTTGTAAGAGGAAGTTATGGTTCCGGACACGCAATAAAAGGCACAATGCTTCTTACATACCAAGGCAAAGAGATGTCCCCCGAAGATGCAGTTAAAGCATCCGGAGTAAAAAAAGTATTTATTATGTTAGGCATGAACGACCTTAACATTTACGGATTAAAGGGCAGTGCAGATAACGTAATGACCCTTGTCAAGCGTATTCGCAAAAAATCACCAAAGGTGAAAATTTACATTCAGTCTATGACGCCCATTGTCAACGGTTCAGAAAGAGGAAAGCTTAACAACACTTCAATAGATGAATACAACGCAATCCTTAAAAGCTATGCAGCAAAAAATAATTGTATTTATGTTGACGTAGCAACAAATTTAAAAGACTCAAACAATGGTCTTAGACCAAGTTTCAGTAGTGACAATTACGTGCATTTAAGTGCAGCGGGAGCTGACGTGTGGATTGCTACTCTCGAAGCTTTTGCAGCAACTCAGGTTAACAAACCAAAACCCGAAAGTACTACAAAGCCTGAAAGCACAACAAAGCCTCAGCCAACCGAGACTACAACTCAAACACCTGAGAGCACAACCACACCTCAAGAGCCTGAGAGTTCAACTACACCTCAAGAGCCTGAGAGCACAACAAAGCCTCAGCCAACCGAGAGTACAACTATTCCACAATCATCAGAAACTTCAACCGAAACAAACACCACGGATAATATGAACCAACAGTAATTTAAAGGAGAGATTTTAATGGCTAAAAAAATTATTGCTATAGGTCTTGCAGTTTTACTTATTATGACAGTATTTTGTTCTTGCGGGGATAAAAAAGATGAAGAGAACAAACCTGATAACACTACAACTACCACAACCGAACCCGCAGCGGTAAACGTAAATTTAAAAACTCTTTACGACAGTTGCGCTGCAAAAATGCCTGAGATGATTTCTCTTGATGCAGACATTATGTTGGATTATTGCGGTATTAAGGCAGAAGATTGTGTTGAATATTATGTTTCAATTTGTGCTGATAGCCTTAGAACCGACGAAATATGGCTTATAAAGGCTACTAATGCAGACGCGTTAGAAACTATTAAAACCCTTGCAAATTCAAGGCTCAAAGCAAAAGCAGACGAAAGCATCACATATTCACCTGAACAATATGAAGTTGTTCAAAAAGCAAAGGTTATTACAAGCGGAGAATATTTTGCACTTATCGTTTCGCCCGATGTTGCAGAAATTGAGAATATAGTAAACGAAGCATTTTAAAAATTCTAAAACAGAACCATAGGTTTTATGGTTCTGTTTTTATTAAGCAGAGGGGATATATTTGTTATTTTCAAGTAATATTTTCTTATTTGTTTTTCTACCAATAGTTTTATTTTTATACTATATAGTACCTCGCCCTTTTAAAAACCCTGTTCTTTTGTTATTCAGTCTCTTTTTCTATGGGTGGGGCGAGCCTGTTTATCTTATTTTGATGGTTATAACCATCTTAATAGATTATATTTTCGGTATATTAATTCACAACAGAAAAAAGAAAAATTTATCAGCAAAATTCTTTCTTGTTATGGGCATAATCGTTAATCTGGCCATACTTGGATTTTTTAAATATGCCGGTTTCTTTGCAGAACAGTTAAAACTTATTCCAATTTTCTCCGAAATAACTGTGCCTGAAATAACTCTTCCCATTGGAATATCATTTTATGTTTTCCAATCTATGAGTTATATTATCGATGTGTATCGCAACGATGCACCTGTTCAAAAAGACCCTGTAAAATTAGGAACATATGTAACTCTGTTCCCCCAATTAATTGCAGGCCCCATTGTGCGATATGGAGACGTTGCACAACAGCTTGAATCACGAAAAGAGAATTTAAAAGATTTCTCATCAGGTATTTCTCTTTTTGTTTTTGGTTTGGCAAAAAAAGTTCTTCTCGCAAACCCTATGGGTAATCTTTGGAATTTGTTGCAAGAAGAAAACGGAACCGCTGTTGCGTGGATGGGCATTTGTGCTTACACATTGCAAATTTATTTCGATTTTTCGGGATATTCGGATATGGCAAGGGGCCTTGGCCGTATGTTCGGATTTGAATTCCTTGAAAATTTCAACTATCCCTACATATCAAAAAGCATAACTGAATTCTGGCGACGTTGGCACATAAGTCTTTCAACATGGTTTAAAGAATATGTGTACATTCCTTTAGGCGGTAACAGACGCGGTCTTGCACGTCAGATTATCAATATTATTGTTGTTTGGTCGCTCACAGGTTTCTGGCACGGCGCAAGCTGGAATTTTATTCTTTGGGGAATGTACTACGGCATAATTCTCATTATTGAAAAAGTATTTCTTTTAAAAGTATTGAAAAAAGCACCCTCCATCTTGTGCCATATGTACTCAATTATAATTGTTATGCTTGGTTGGGTATTGTTCTATTTCGAGGATATGAGTTCACTTGGACTTTTCTTCACAAAACTTTTCTCAATACAGGCAAACTCCTCAGAGGGTATTACAATAATGCTCTCTTATTTACCAATACTTCTTGTTGGTGCGTTTGCGGCAACTCCTGTTGCTAAAAACTTTTTCCAGAAGAAAAAAGACAGTTTTGTTGTACGATACGGTCAAATTCTTGTGTCTGCGGTATTCCTGTTGCTCTGTGTAGCAGCTCTGGCAAACCAAAGTTACAATCCGTTTATTTATTTCAGATTTTAAGGAGATGCTTATGAAAAAACAAAAAGAACATATCATCACCGTCTCCATATTCTGCGTATTTATAGCAACAATGTTTCTTTGCTATATCTTTTCACCCAAAAACGATTTTTCGCAGTTGGAAAAAAGATATTTGAAAGATTTCCCCGAAATTTCGGTTGAAAAAATATTAAGCGGTGACTTTGGAAATGAAATAGAAACCTATATGGCAGACCATATGCCATTAAGAGACTTTTTTGTTGGTGTAAATTCATATTTTGAACTATTTACCGGTCAAGGTCGAGTTTCAGATATATATCTTACAAAAGATAACGCACTTGTTGAAGCACCTATCGATATGAATGACTCTAATATGGAAAAGAATATGAAGGCAATCAACAAATTCAGCGAGAATTTGAATATACCTGTTGATTTTATGGTTGTTCCATCTTCCGGATGGGCATCAAGAAACAACATCTCCAAACCATCAAACGAGTATAAAGATTCTGAACACATTGAAAAAATCTATTCAATGTGCTCACCAAAAATTAACACTGTAAATATAACCGACATATTTGATTCGCCGTCTATGTACTACAAAACCGACCACCATTGGAACAGTTTGGGTGCATATTGTGCATACGAATCATATATGAAATCCATTGATAAAGCATACAAAACAAAAGACGAGTTTACAGTTGAAATAGTTGATGGATTTTATGGTTCAACTTACTCAAGAGCCGCATTGTGGCTGACTTCACCCGAAGAAATTGAACTCTGGAATGGTTCAAAAAACATTACTGTTACCAATGAAACAGATGAAGCAGGACACAAGGGAGTTTTTTACAAAGATAGACTTAACGAAACCGACAAATATACTGTTTTTCTTGATGGTAATCATTCGGTTGTAAAAATACACAATCCCGACGCAAAAACAAAAGAGACCCTTCTCGTTGTAAGAGATTCTTATTCAAATTGTCTCGGCGGATTCCTTTGCGAAACCTATGAGAATGTTATACTCGTTGACCTTCGTTACTACAAAAAGCCTATCAGTGAACTTTGTAAATCTGAAAGCGTGAATAATGTCCTTATTTGTTACAGTTTACACAACTTCCTCACAGATGCCAATATAATCTGGCTCAAATAAAAAAATGCCCCGACAAATCAAATTGTCGGGGTTAATTTGTGCTATTTTTTCGGCATTGGTCTGTGCTTTGCAGTGTATTCAACAGTATTGATTTTAATTACCGTTACAATGCTTGTCATTTTATCTTCAAACTTAAAATCCTTACCTGTCTGAGTTTTCATAAGTACGGATAATGCAAGTTTCTTTTCTTCTGTATCTTCAACAATTTCGGCAAATCCTTTACCCATAACCGATGCGTAAGTAATGCCATATTTACAAGCAACATCGCCCTCAAACGGGACAATATCACAACACATTTCAAAGAAAACCTTTGGATTTGCGCGGATTAAATCAAGTTTTCTGCCACGCTTTGCACCGTGAAGATAAAGTGTGAGCTTGCCGTCCTCCATAGTGTAGCCGTAATTCATCGGCACAACATAGGGCTCGTCACCGTCAACCATACCAAGATGCACAACCTTGGATTTATCAAGAATTTTTATAATATCATTTATATCAGTAACCTGACGTTCGCGTCTTGTCATTCCGTTCATAAAATACTCCTACTCTTTAATATCATATTTCTTTGACAGCTTGCTTAATGCTTCTTCTCTTGTGATTTTACCAGTGTTGCAGTCAATCATCACTTGGACGTCTTTATCCTTTAAATCATAGAAACACCAAACGATAAACGCCAACAAAGCACCTATCGCAGGAATAAGCATAAAGATAAGCCAAAGCATATCTAATGCGTGTTGGGTCTGTGTTATTCCGCTTTGCTCAAGCTCTTGGAATGAACCTACTTCAACCACTTTCCAACCAACTGCTGGAAGTCCTAGAATAAAGAGTCCTAACGCACCAGAGATAGAGCCTGTAAGTTTTGCCATAAAAGTCTGCACAGCAAAGGTTATACCCTTTGCTTCTGTGCCACTCTTAAAACGACCATATTCTGCACAGTCAGGTGTGAACATAAACATTTCAAGACTGACTACCGCCAACGGAACTGAACGGATAGTAAAGAGAATGATATAAACAACCGCATTACCGTAACCTATTGCCCACATAATAAAGCTAAGTATTACATACATGAGCAAGCATATCTGATTAACCTTCATCTTGTCATATTTGCGAATAATCTTTGGCAACAACAAAGAAATGATAAGCTGTGGAACTGTTCCGATTGCACCTACAAGCAATGAGAAGAGCGCACTATTAAACAAATAATATGAAACATAAAGAGTGAATGCGTTGCCGATGCTGAGTGATGAATAGAAGAGAATTCCTAAATAATATATTAGCAGATACTTGTTTTTAACAAGATATGAAAACATACTTCTGATAGTAAATGTTTCTTCGCTTTCTGCGTGGAAACGCTCTTTAAGTTTGAAAGACGCAGGCGACATTAAAGCGAACGCAATAACACAGATTATTATTGCTATCATGCCATAATTCATACCAACCTGTTCGCTGACAAGAACAGTTGACAATGTTGATGTAATACCAACACCCACATAAGTAGCAATGCTCTTATATGACTGAATTGTGTTTCGCTCGTCGATACTCTGACTCATAGAAGTGAGTATTCCGAAAATCGGCACATCACAAAGAGTGTAAGCAGTATCCCAAAGGATATATGCAACAGCAAACCAGCCTAATTTTACGGCTTGTGAAGAGCCAGACGGAATAATAAAAGTCAATACCGTAGCAATCGGAATAAGAATTGTTGAAATGCGTAACCAAGGCAGATATTTCTTTCCGCTTTTAAACTTGATTGAGTCAAATATTACACCAAATAAGGTATCGTTTACAGCATCCCAGACCTTTACAACAAGCATTACTGTTGCTGACTTAATTGGGTCAATGCCCAAAAACAAAAGATATGTAGTCAGGCACACATTAAAAAGAGTGTAAATCATATTCTGTCCCGCAAAATATGAATAGTAACTTGCTCTTTCAACTGGCTCTGTTGACCAATTCTCTCCTGTTACAAAAATCTTTTTAACTAATGAAGAAACTGCCATATAAACTTCTCCTTGTTAGTAATTTTAACATTGGGACAAAAGCGCAACACTCTCTGTGTGTGCTGTTCTTGGGAACATATCAACAGGTGTTACTTCTTTTGTTTCGTAGCCGAGTTCTTTAAGTATTGCACAATCGCGGGCTTGGGTTGACACATCACAAGAAACATAAACAATTTTTTTCGGTTGCATTTGAGCCACATATTCTAAAACTTCTCTGTCGCACCCTTTTCGTGGCGGGTCAAGAATTACCGCGTCGGGCTCGCTATTCTGGTCTTTAAGAATTTTTACTGCATCCTTTGCGTCACCACAGTAAAATTCACAATTTTCAATATTATTGTTTTTTGCGTTGACTTTTGCGTCTTCAATAGCTTCGGGGATAATCTCAACACCGATTACCTTTTTCACCTTATTTGCCATTGAAAGACCTATTGTGCCCGCACCGCAATATAAATCGAGCACCGTTTCATTGCCCGTAGCACCAACATATTCGGCAGCTTTTTCATATAAAAGCTCGGCACAATCGTGGTTGACCTGATAAAACGACAGCGGTGAAATTCTGATTTTTACTCCGCAAAGCACATCTTCAATATAATCCTCGCCCCAGATTGTTGCACAATTCTTACCGAGAATTACATTGGTTTTGTCACGATTTTCATTGATTACAATGCTTTTTATATTTTCTATTCTCATTAAATCGTCGCAAAGCTCGTCGGCATATGGCAAAGAATTACCGTTGATTACAAGGCACACCATAATCTGCCCCGTTTTGAATGCTTTTCTTATATAAATGTGGCGAATTAACCCGTTACCCGTTTCGCTGTTATAAGCGGGGATACGAAATTCGGTCATCCAAGACTTTACAATTTCAACGATTTTTGAGAATTCCTCAGGCTGTAAAATGCAGTCGGAGGAATTTATTATTCTATGACTTTTCTGTGCATAAAAGCCCGCGACAATTTCTTTGTCAAACCCTACGGGATACTGTGCTTTATTTCTGTATCTTTCAGTTTCACAGGTGATAATATCGTTAACGGGTACATCTATATGAGCTAAACGCTGAAATGCGTCAACAACCTTTTGTCTTTTAAGTTGTTTTTCTGCCTCATACGAAATATGACGGTAAACACAACCACCACAAGAGCGGAAATGCTGACAATCGACATCTATTCTGTCTTGGGATTTCTTTAAAATCTGCTTAATAATGCCAACGGCATAGGTCTTTTTTGCTTTTATAATGTGGGCGATGATAGTGTCACCTTTAGCCGCACCCGAAACGAATACCGCTTGACCGTTATAATGCCCAACACCATTACCCTCAGCAGTGTAGCCCTCAATATTCAGTTGTATATCTTGATTTTTTTGAAGTGACATACAAACAAATCCTTATAATTTCAACAAAATTCCTGCAACTGCACCAAGTGCCAACCAAAATGCAGGATGTAATTTTTTAAGCTTTTTGATAAACATAAGTGCGAATACGACAACCGAAATTGCAATTACAGGAAGCACAAATGCGCCATCAACATAGAAAATAGGTTTAATAATACCGAAAACTGCAAAGAGCACAAGCGCAGTAACAACGGGGCGAATACCCGAAAAAGCACCTTTTACATATTCGTTTTCTTTGAAAGCCTTTAAAAAGCCTGCAACAAGAATAATAACAATAATTGATGGTGTAACAAGCCCCAAGGTTGCAACCATACCGCCTAAAACTCCGCCTAAACTACCGAATTCAGTAACACCCGCGTTATAGCCCGCATAGGTTGCCATATTTACTCCGATTGGCCCGGGTGTACTTTCAGCAACGGCAACCATAACTCCCAATTGTTCCTCGTTAAACCAACCGTAGTCACTTCTTGCCAAATCCTGCAAAAATGGAATAGTTGCGGGTCCGCCACCGACGGCGAAAAGTCCGATTTTAAAGAATTCTATAAAAAGATACAAGAAGGTCATTTTGATTTTACCCCCTTGATTTTACTGTAAATTACGCCAACAACTCCGCCGAATATTACAAGCAGAATTGGTGTTATATCTAAAACAAAGCAAGCAATCAAGCCGATTATGAAAAGAACAACCGACATTACATTCACAAGACTTTTTTTGCCAAGTGTGATTACTGTGTGTGCAAGTAAGGCACAAACAATCGCGTTAATACCCGTAAGTGCCGATGCGACTATTGGGTAATCCATAAAGGTCTGCAAAACCGATGCAACAATTGTGATAATTATTATGGACGGAGCAACCATACCCAAGGTTGCGAAAATTCCGCCAAGCACACCTGCTTGATAATAGCCGATAAAAGTTGCTGTATTAACTGCGATAATACCCGGTGTGCACTGACCGACTGCATAGTAATCAAGCAATTCTTCTTCGGTTGCCCATTTTTTCTTCTGGACTATCTCTCTTGTAAGTAGCGGAAGCATTGTAA
>CALFTO010000099.1 GCA_937916195.1 uncultured Clostridia bacterium | reverse complement strand
TCGTTCCACATAGTTACGAAAGCGCTACCGATTGCAGTAATTACAGGAATAAAGTGCATAAGATTAACAAAAATTTCAGTTGAGTTTCTGTTAACAATTTCAGAAGCCCACTCTGCACTGAATAATTGACCTGCATTTACAACTGCCATAAATATTGAAACGCCAATCATAAAGAATACACAAACTGCACCAAAACCAACTTTACCATAAGTTGTGATAAGACCATAAACTGGATTTTCAGGATATTTAGATGCATTTTCTGAATGTTTCCAGTTCCAGCTTGTGTCCGTATGACCTGAAAGAATGATTGTGTAATCGTATTTGCCATCTTCAGGAACTAATTCGCCATATACATTCTGTGAAATCTTCTGTTTGAAGAACATATCAAACCAAGGCTTGTAAAGAAAACAACTAAAAACAAGCCAAACTACAGTAGCAATACCGATGAATGCCATAGGGAACCAAATTCTTGGGTTGCCCAAAGCAAAATATGTAAGTGTGCTTAAAATAATACCAACCCAACCGGCATAGGGAAGTCCACCAATACTTGAACGTGGTGAAACACCAAATTCTTCTTTCTTTGCTTTAATGCCGATTTCTTCAAGCTTTTTGCCCATAAAATCTGCATATTTTCTTTCGCCCTCTGAACCGGGAAGGCGAGAGCCCATAGCTTCTGCGTCTTTAACAAGGTCATAAGCTAATTCGGCATATTTTCTGTTTTCCTCTTTCATTATATAACCTCCGAACTCAAAATGAATACTATTAAATAATATTGCATTTTGAGTCAGAAATCAAGTGTAAAATGAAAATTTATGGGTTAGAAATCTCATCTGTGACCTGATTGACAATATCTTCAAGTAATTCTGTATCAATATCTTGACCAATTTCTTCTTCCATTGCACTTTCTAATTCAGATAAATCAATCGTTTCATCTTCTGTTAAACTTGCTAAAAGCTTATTTATTGTATCAGATAAAGAATTAGGCTTAGTTTCGATTTCAACGTAATATGGATTATCAAATTCAACACATAACCAGTCGTCATCTCTCAACCAATAAGATTTGTAAGGGTCGTTAATATCATCTAAAGCAGTCTGTGCATATATGTGTTTTAAATTAATGTTATCATCGGTAGTTGATGCAGGAATCTTAACAGTCATACTTATATATGCACGGTGATTTTCTGCGTTCTTTGTGTTAGAAAATATATAGTGATAATCTTTGAATTCATCATCTTCAATGGGTGCATTTTTAAGTGTCTTTAATTCTTTTGTTACACCATCATAATCGCATAACATTTTGCAGTAAATATCGCTCGAATCGTAACGATAATAATCTACAAAAAGTTCAGTATATGAAGATTCGTCAAAATCTTCAAATTTATCAATAACCATAAGGGTTCTTACAACAAATGAATTATCATTTTTACTAAGTGTGAAATTGTATGAAGTATAATGAGACTCAGATAATGAATCTTCAGGCAATTCATTAATTTGTAATTCTGTTGCATTGCTATACTTTAAAATTTCACTTTCAGGTAATTCGTTGGCAATGTTTTCGGGTAGTCCCAAATCTATAAGATTATTTTTTATTTCACTGACATCTGTCTTTGTATCTTTAATTACATAATCAATTGGTTGATAATATGTAAATATTTTTGATGTGAACATTGAAGAAATAATTATTACAGAAAGCACAATAAAAAGAACCCAGTTTTTTATTGTTGTTTTCTTTTCTTGTGGTACTCCTGTCTCAAGTCGGTCAATATCTTCGGCAGTAATAGTATAGATAAGTCCTGCAGGTAAAAGACTGACAAATGCAGCTAGAATAGCTAACCCTAAACTTTCTTTGATAAGTGCCTGTAGGCTTGCTATAGTAAAACAAATGATTATAGCAAATATAGAAGCTATTCCCAATCCTGAATATGATTTTTCTTCACCTAATTTCTTTCTTACCTTGACTAAACCTAAAATTGTTAAAATGTAAGTTAGAATAATAAGCAGATTTAGTATCAGTGAAATAGTAATCATAATTTTTTCATCAATTATTAAATTGTGATAAAAAATCATAAATAGGATATAAAGAGAGGAATTTATATTGGAAATAATATATGCCGTGCGTATAGTTTTATTTATGTTTTTTATTCTATCCAAAGCTACATAGAGCCATATTGACAAACCGAGCAAACCAGTTATGCCACGCCTTAACCAAAGCATAGAAAAAACTAAAATAAATGCAAACAATTTGCCTGTGTATTTAAAATATTCAGCCGATGACACCGGATAAAGCTTCTTAAATGTTTCAGCAACTGCCTCACTATCACCCATATGCGAAACTGCATCTTTTTGAGCATCATCGTCACTCATACCGAGAGCAATGTTTCTCTCATAAATTTCTATTAGATGTGAAAATAATTCCTCTTTTAATTCTCTTTTTACTTTTCTGTCTTTAATTTCTTTAGATACTGTTTTTATATAGGTATCAAAAATCAAATATTCCTTTTTCATACTCCACCGCCTTTCAGAACAACGGTTAGTTTTCTATTTTATCAAAATCAATCATTTCATCTTTAACTTTATATTCGGGAAAATAATCAACATTAAAGCAGTACTGAGGGTTTCTTATTGTAAAATCGGTTGATATAAATCTGCCGTTCATATTGATTTCCATCAAATCACTAATTGTGTAATCTAAATAAAATGGTGCTTCAATAGTGTAGTGACGAGCATCTACAAACAGAACTTTGGGTTTATTGTTATCTTGAATATATGCTGAAGTTGCAAAATATGCACGTCTTTGAGTGCTGTTTTTTGGATAAGAATATTCATAAGCAGCAATTTCTCTGCCGACTATTCCATAAGGTGATTTATCCTCAAAGTATTCAGAATAAACAGTATTGTTGTCGACCTGTGACAAAGCAATAAAAAATCTTCCAAAACCGTCAGTTTTATCTGTGTTTTTAATTGAGGCATTGTAATTTTGAACAAATTCATAATTATCCAATTCCACATAAAATCCTTTGCGATATGGTGTACTCAATTCATCGCATAATTCTACTCGGTAAAGTGCTCTCAATGTTCCGTCAGGATAAAAGAAACAAAAAAGTTCTACTGTTTCTGCTTCTTTCTTTTCTGCATCGCCATCGCCTTTATAATAATCATATTTTCCCATATAAGTTGCATTTGCGTATTCAAGAACCTCACTGTCAGGTAAATCTGCAAGGTATTCTGCGGGAAAGTCTAAATCAAGCATATTTTGACGTGCTTTTTCAATGGATGTTTCTTCAACTGAAAGGTCTGCTGAATTATATATTGCATATTCTGGTGTTCTTGTTGTTGACAGATACATAGAAACAATTGGGATAATAATGAAAAGTACAACTAAACAGCAATAAACTCTTTTCTCATTATTTTCAATAGTTTGAGAAAGCTCGAACTCAGGCTCTTCGTGTGCCAACACAAGCTTTGCACGACGAATTTGAAAAAAGAATATTATAACTGGCAAAATAGTAATTAAAGGTAAGTTTTGCTCATTTGCAGTTACGGCAAGATATGCGATTGCATATTGAAGAATAAGCATTATATATCCAAAATACAAATGCGGAGTTTTGTCTTCTTCTGTAATTGTGGTCTGGCAAAGCTTATTAAGTCCTGACACAAGCAGGTAGTAATAAATAAGATTTGCGAGCAGATTAATTATAAGTAGTACATTTACCACTACATCACTTAAATTGTAATATATATCTAAAAAGTCGTGTATTTCTCCTGTAAACAATAAGCCTATATAATACCCGAATGCAATATTAAGCCTCTTTTCAGTCTTGCGAAGCTTGAATAATCCAAAAAGCATAAGCATTTGTCCGAGAAACTGCGTTACTGCACTAAGAGTGGTTGAAATTAAATCAAAATTAAAAGTAATAAGTACAAATCCCCAAATTATAAAATTTAGTGAAGAACGCATATATTCTGTGGGAATAATTGAATAAAGAGCGCCAAAACTATTTGCAATTTCGTTTTCGTCACCCATTTTTTCAATCGCTGCGGATTGAGCAGTTTCATTATCCATTCCTAAAGCAGAATTGCGCTCATATTCTTCTAAAAGGTGAGAATATAACTCCTCACGAACCTCATTCTTCTTTTTTTGAGACATAATTTTTCGGCAAACTGATTTTATGTAATTTTCAAATATTTGGTATTCTCTGTTTTCATCCATAAAATAAACCCCAATCTAAAAAATTACACAAATTTATATTGCCGAAAGCTCACCGCCGAGAACTTTGCCCACAGCGGTGCTGTAAGCCTCCCATTCTTGCTTCTGTGATGCGAGTTCACGAAGTCCTTTTTCAGTTATTTTATAGTATTTTCTCTTTCGTCCGTTTTCTTCGCTTTCAACCCATCGCGAAGAGAGAAATTCTTCTTTTTCAAGTGCGTGAAGAATAGGGTAGAGTGTACCCTCATTCATCTGAAATACATTTTCAGACATCATTTCAACGGTTTTGATAATCTGATAACCATACATTTCGCCCCTTGAAATAACGCTTAGCACCAACATTCCTGTACTGCCTTTTGATAATTCTTTGCTGATTTTCATAATAATACTCCTTTCAATATTACATAGATATTCGAGGTATAATACTTATTAAAAAAGGTATCCTCAAATATTCAATTAAAGGATACCTTGATTATCTATGTATAGTGTAGCATATAAATATTAACTTGTCAATAGTTTTTTATTCAAATGAAAGGCTTGCAACAAGAGGGAAGTGGTCGCTTGAATAAACTCCGTCATAAGTGGCGGTTACAACCCTATATGAATTCACTTTAAAGCCTGTTTTTGAAATCATTACATAGTCAATACATTCACGGTCAAGCTGTTCTCCCCAAGCATGATATGTACAGCTTGTCATTGTGTTTTCGGTTTGATATTTAACATCGAAAAAGCTTTCGGTTGCACTTTTATATGTTTCAGATTTTTCTTCTGCGTTAAGGTCACCCATAAGCACCGCGGGTAATCCACCGAATTCTTTAATTTTATCAAGAATCACCTGAATTCCGTTAATACGAGCTTCGTCACTGACGTGGTCAAGATGTGTGTTGAATGCTACAAACTCGGTTTCTGTGGCATTATCTTTAAGTATCGCATAACTGCAAATTCTATAACAGGCCGCACCCCAATCTTTACTCATAACTTCGGGAGTTTCTGAAAGCCAGAATGAGCCCTTGTCAATAAGCTTATAAATATCTGAACGATAGAAAATAGGACAACCCTCTGAATTGAAAGCATCATCACGATATGTAATTACAGAGTCAAATACACCGAGAGATTCGCAAAGATAGTCATATTGCCATTTGGTAACCTCTTGAAACCCAATAACACCGGGTTGATTGTTTTGAATTCCCTTAATTATAAGGTCAGCGCGGTAAAACCAACTCTTTTTACCTAAATCAGTAGGGGCTATACAGCGGACATTACAACTCATAACTTTTAATTCGTTTTCAGCATAAATATCTTGCATTGCTACCTCTGTTTTAGAGCTTAAAAAATGAGGGTAATACCAGAAAAATGCTCCGCAAAGACATATTGCAAGCGACAAAATAACAGCAATAATTGATACTAAAATTTTAACAGATTTTTTCATAAAAACACCTCTTTGTATAATTTTAACATATATTTATTAAAAAGGCAAAGCAAAATAGAAATATGATAAAAATGTCAAAAAAGTAAAAAAAGTACTTGCAAAATCAAAAGTAATATGTTATTATATCTTGCGTTGACAATAGCGGGGTGTGGCGCAGCTGGGAGCGCGCTTGACTGGGGGTCAAGAGGCCGCAGGTTCAAGTCCTGTCACTCCGACCATATTGAGTATTCATAAGGGATTTGACCTGTGAATACTCAATTTTTTTGCTTAAAATAGAGTTTCATATGTTTTTTATTAGTTTTGTTGTGTATCAGTCGCATTCCTTTCGGTTTGCGACTTTTCGTATTTAAGATAATGACATAATATTTTGTGTTTTTCTTAACCAAAGTGTTAATTCTCATTTTATGTCGTGTACTTTTATATTTGTTAAGATTACACTTTAGTTGAAGGGAGGGCTATCAATGAATATGAAAAAAATAGGTAGCTTTTTAAAGGAATTAAGAAAAGAAAAAGGACTTACGCAAGAACAGCTGGCAGAAAAACTTGGTGTTGCAGGCAGAACAATATCAAGATGGGAAACCGCCTCAAATATGCCTGATTTAAGTATCCTTATTCAACTTGCAGAATTCTATGATGTTGAAATAAGTGAAATTCTTGACGGAGAAAGAAAAGACAAAGACATGGATAAAGAGTTAAAAGAAACATTAACAAAGATGGCAGATTATAGTGAAATAAAGAAAAAGAAGTTTGCTGATGTTTGCAATTTAGTTTTGTTAATTACATTTATTATTTGTGCAATAACACTTGTAGTACAGCTGATTATATTTGGAAGCATTCAATACATTATAGGCGAAACAGTAACTATACTGATTGGCGGTATTATTTCTATAGCAATTACTGTAAAGAATGGTTTATGGGATGTTTCTTCAAAATGCAAAGCAACTAAATTAAAGGATATAATGACCAGTGGAATTATGTCATTTGTATTTACAGTAGCAGGTTCAGCAACGATTTATTCAAGAATAGAGAACATTAAATTTATAACTGTTTTTGCGATAGTTTTCTTTATAGTGATTTTTGCACTCGGATTTACAGTGTTGCGTATTCTCTCCAAATTAAGTAAAAATAACAAACACAATATAGAAAGATAATTCATTTTTTGCTCTTACAGTTATTTTATATTGACAATAGAACAAATGTTCGGTATAATTGTTTCATAAAATAACGGAGGGGATTTTTTTGAAAAGAGTTATACTGCATTGTGACCTTAACAATTTCTATGCGTCGGTTGAATGTGTTAAAAATCCCGCTTTAAAGGGTTTGCCTGTAGCCGTTTGCGGTAGTGACGATGACCGTCACGGTATTGTACTTGCAAAGTCACAGCCCGCAAAAATTTGTGGTGTTAAAACGGGTGACACCATATTCGAGGCAAAGAAAAAGTGCAAGGGTATTATTATAGTTCAGACCGATTTTGATGCGTATCATTATTACTCTGAGATTGTCAAAGATATTTATGCTCAATATACCGATTTAATTGAGCCCTTTGGTATGGATGAATGTTGGCTTGATGTGAGCGGAAGTACAATTCTGTTCGGTGAGGGCGAAAAAATAGCTAATGATATAAGAAATCACATCCGTCGCGAAACAGGGCTCACGATTTCGGTGGGAGTTTCATTCAACAAGGTTTTCGCAAAGCTTGGCAGCGATATGAAAAAGCCCGATGCTACAACGGCTATTTCACGCGAGAATTTTAAAGATAAGATTTGGAGCTTGCCAGCCTCTGAATTACTGTTCGTGGGCAGAAGAACAACCAAAACACTCGAAAAATACGGCATAAAAACTATTGGAGATATAGCCTTATCGCAAGGCTCGTTTATGAAAAAAATCCTCGGTAAAAACGGCTTTGATTTATGGCTTTATGCAAACGGAATGGACACTTCGCCTGTATCCCACATGGACTCAAAGCCCATAATGAAAAGCGTGAGCAGGGGAATTACTTGCGTTGAAAGTCTGCTGTCAGCTTATGAGGCACAGCGAGTAATTGCGGAGCTTTGCATAAGTGTATCAAAAGGACTTCGCCGTGAACATTTACTTGCCACAGGAATTCAGGTAGCCGTGAAAGACGATAATCTTACGGTTAAGCAATATTCCGCACCGCTTGAGTTTCCAACATTCAGCGCAAAAGAGCTTTTTGATGGTGCGGTGGCAGTATTTCTTGAAAAGCATAAATGGAAAAGAAATATCCGTTCATTAACGGTAAGGACATATAATCTTGTCTATGAAAAAAGCTTTCAGCAGTTAACCGTAGGTTATGATATTGAAACTCACGAAAAACACGAAATTGTTGATGAAACATTGACTAAGATACGTGAAAAACAGGGGAGAAACCTTGTTTTTAACGGATGTCGACTTTTAGGTATAAAAATGCCGACGGGAAAATCGGATTACTCCTCATTACCGCCGGCAAGTTTTTAAATTTATGCTAACTCGAGCCACAAAGTTTCAAGCTCTTCAAGGGCTTCTTCTTTGACATTAATTTCTTTAAGAATTTCTGAAAGTCTTGCATAATCACTTGAAATATCGGGGTCTTCAATCAGTTCTTTAAGCTCATTAATTTTGCCCTGCAAGGCTTCCATTTCCTTTTCAGTATTCATAAGCTTTGCACGGCGTTTTCTGTCCTGTGCCTTGTTTTTCCTCGACTCATCATACTGAATTGCGGCATCGCTCTTATTTTCGGGCTTTGTCGCTTTTTCTTTTATTTCAGTCTGCACATGCTCCTTGTAATAATCGTAATTACCCTTATAAATTATAACCTCGTAGGGCTTCATTTCAATGATTTTATCCGGCACAGAATTGAGTAAATATCTGTCGTGAGATACCATAATCACAGTGCCTTCATATTGGCTCAAAGCGTGGTCTAAAGCCTCTTTTGCCTTGTAATCAAGGTGATTGGTAGGTTCGTCTAAAACAAGCACATTTGAGCGTTCAAAGACGATTATGCACAAAGCAACTTTAGCACGGTTTGCACCACTCATTTCACGAATTTTCTTGAATACATCCTCATCCTCAATAAGAAAACGAGCAAGCATACTGCGGATTTCATATTCGGTCTTTGTTGGGAATTTGCGATGAACTGCTTCTATTACTGTCATATTAAGGTCAAGTGAGGCAAGCTCCTGGTCAAAATATGAAATCTTGACATTACCGCCCCAACGCACCGAGCCTTCATAAGACATCTTTTTAAGAATAGCCTTTAAAAATGAGGATTTGCCGACACCATTTTTACCAACAAATGCAACCTTTTCACCACGTGTAATCTCTAAATCAAGATTTTGGAACAAAGTGCGTTTACTGTCGCCTTTGCCAACGCTGACCTTTAATCCTTTGCACTCAAGAATAGTCTTGTGTGGCTCAATATCAAAGGGGAACGCAATATGCAAATCTTTAATCTTTGGATTTGGTTTTGCTGCAAGCTCCATTTTTTCAAGAGCTTTAACACGAGAGCCAACACTGTTAATACTACTTGATTTCGCAAGGTTTTTACGTACATAATCGCGTAATTCTTCAATTTCTTTTTGTTGCTTTTCGTATTCTTTTGTGAGGGTTTTAATGCGTTCTTCTTTTTGTTTAAGAAAAGCAGAATAGCCACCCTTGTATCTTACCAATTCACCGTTTTCAATTTCGCATATGTCAGATGCCACTGCATTCAAGAAATATCTGTCATGAGATACTATGATAACTGCACCTTTATATGATGCGAGATAGTTTTCAAGCCAATTGAGCATAGAAAAATCCAAGTGGTTTGTGGGCTCGTCAAGAATAAGCAGATTTGGATTTTCAACAAGAATTTTAGCAAGGGCAAATCGCGTTTTTTCACCGCCAGAAAGAACAGAAACAGAGGTGTTTAAATCAAAATCACCAAATCCCATACCGTTTAATACGGTGTTTATTCTTACTTCAGCATTATAGCCATCCGCAGCATCGTAAATATTTGTAAGTCGCTCATATTCTGCAGAAAGCTCGTCATATTCGTGTTCACTCGCAAAAGACATCTTTTTAGAAATATCTTCAAGCTTTTTACGTGTATCAAAAACTAATTGTAATGAATTCTGAATTTCTTCTTTTAAGGTGTTTGATGTATTTAAAGCCTCGTTTTGCTTTAAATATCCTATTCGCAAATCAGATTTAGGTGCAATTGTACCCTCATCACACTCAAGATTACCCGAAATAATATTGAGAAGGGTAGTCTTACCCACACCGTTAATTCCCAAAAGACCAATTCTGTCTTTATCGTTAACAGCGAGATTAACATTTTTCAATATTATTTTGTCAAGAAAACTTTTATTTATATTTTGAAGTGTAATTAGCATAACTTAATCTCTAAAAATAAGGGGCTGAAAACAGCCCCAATTGTTTATATAGTTTCAAGAATACTTCTTGCAACGCTTATGCCGTTTGATGATGCCTGCATAAGTCCGCGTGTAACAGAAGCACCGTCACCGATTGCGTGAAGACCTTTGACACTTGTTTCAAAGTTAGTGTCAACAACAACTTTGTTTGAATAGAACTTAACTTCAACACCGTAAAGTAGTGTTTCATCACTTGCAATACCGGGAGTAACTTTATCAAGAGCTTCAAGCATTTCAGCAATATCCACCATAATTCTGTGGGGGAATACAAGTGATAAGTCACCGGGAACAGCATCTTTAAGTGTTGGAATAAGATTGTTTCTGCAAAGTCTTTCTGAAGTTGTTCTTCTGCCACGCTTAAAGTCACCGTAGGTCTGCACAAGAATTTTACCATCACAAAGCATATTGCTTAACTGCGCAATGTGCTTGCCGTACTCAATGGGGGATTTGAACGGCTTTGTGAAATTTTTTGACACAAGAAGTGCAAAATTAGTGTTGTTCGTCTTGAATTCAGCAGATTTATAAGCGTGACCGTTAACAACTGCCAAGCCATTGTCGTAATACTCTGTTGCAACTTCGCCTGATGGGTTAGAACAGAAGGTTCTTACCTTATCATCAAAAGTCTGTGAATAATAAACAAGCTTTGCTTCGTAGAGATTTTCGTTAAGGAATTTCATAACCTCATCACGAACCTCAACACGAACACCAACGTCAACTGTACCAACCTGAGTTTCAATATTGTGGTCTTTACAGATGTGACTTAACCACTCTGCACCTTCACGACCAACCGCCGCAACGATTTTGTCAGAATAGTAAGTGTTTCCGCCTGCAACAATACCTTTTACTTCATTGTTTTCAATAATTATATCTTCAACCATTGTGTTGAAAATGATATTACAGCCTTTTTCTTCAAGATGATGCTGAAGTCTGCCGTAAATCTTATAGCCTTCTTCAGTACCAAGGTGACGAATAGGACATTCAATAAGCTTTAAATTTGCATTAATTGCTTTTCTGCGAATTTCTTCAATTTCTTTCTGCTTATCAACACCATAAACATTGGTGTCAGCACCGAAATCGAGATAAACACTATCAGCTTCTTTCAAAAGCTCCATAGTTTTTTCGTAACCGAGAATATCGGGTAAAGTACCGCCAACATCGGGTGAAAGTGACAATTTACCGTCAGAGAAAGCACCTGCGCCCGCAAAACCTGTTGTGATTGAACAAGGCTGACAGCCAACGCATTTTTTAGTTTTTCTTTTTGGGCACATTCTTTTTTCAATTGAACGTCCCTTTTCAACCATAAGAATATTAATATCGGGTTTTTTAGCTAAAAGCTCATATGCGCAGAAGATACCTGAAGGTCCTGCGCCGATAATAATTACATCATATTTGTTATTCATAATAATACTTCCTTTTATCTGTCTTCTCTAAAGTATGATAATCCAAGTGAAGCAGGAGGTTGATTCTCTTTTTTATTCATCATACTTGTAACAATTAAAACAATAATTGTAATTACATAGGGCAACATTTTTAAGATTTCACGTCCTGAAAATGAAATATTTCCAAAAACAAAAGCTGCTATATATAACGCACCGAAAAGGTATGAACCGATTATTGAGATATTTGGTTTCCATAATGTGAAAATAACAAGTGCGATTGCAAGCCAGCCAAATGCTTCAATGGTTGATGCATTTTCCCAGCTGCCCTTAACATAGTCCATAATGTAGAATACGCCACCAAAGCCGGCAATACCACTACCTACTAAAATTGCAACATATTTGTACAATGTGATATTAACGCCCATGGCATCTGCAGTTGCGGTGTTTTCTCCAATTGCACGAAGGTTAAGACCAACCTTAGTGCGATTAAAGATAAATGTTGTAATTAAAGCAATAAGAATGGCAAAATACACATAAAATCCGTGACCAAATAATACTTTAACAATGCCGTCTGAATTTTCAGCAAAGGGTAAGCATTTAGCAATTATTTTACCTGCTGTAGAAAAATCACTTTTATCAACATAGGAGTGCATTAAGAATTGAGTCAAGCCGTTACCAAAAATTGTAATTGCAAGACCTGTAATATTTTGATTACAACGGAATGTAATGGTCATTACCGCATAAATTGCACCTGTTAAAGATGCAAAAAGAAATGCACCAAAAAGAGAAGAGAAAATCAGCATTAACCAAGAAGCATTTTCGACTATTTCAAGGCTGTTCAGATATAAGCTGACGAAAAGACATCCTCCAACAGTGCCTGTACACATAATGCCGGGAATGCCAAGGTTTAAGTGACCTGCTTTTTCTGTAATTGTTTCACCGATGCATCCGAAAAGAAGAACTGTGCCGATTGCAATAGCACTCATTAAGAATGTAACTGTCATTTCTTAAATTCCTCCTTTTCTTTTTTTCTGAACACAAGTTTGTAGTTAATAAAGAACGAGCAAATGATTACTGCAAAATACACAATGCCCACAACAATGTTTGATATTGAATCATTTGTGAACATAAATGTTTTTCTTACCTCTACCATACCTTTAGAAATAAAGGTGATGAAAAAGCTTGTAAGGATAATAA
>CALFTO010000098.1 GCA_937916195.1 uncultured Clostridia bacterium | reverse complement strand
CTGTTCATCTTTTTAAGAATTTTATCACAACCGCTTTGCAAAGAAATATGAAATTGCGGGCAAAGTTTTTTGCATTTTGCAAGTTTTTCAATAAGCTCATCGGTGATGTGGTCAGGCTCAAGAGAACCAAGGCGAATTCGCTCAATATTATTATTCTCTGCAACTGCAAAAACCGCATCAGCAAGGTTTAAATCAGAGCCTTTACCGTAAGCAGAAAGGTTAATTCCAACAAGCACAATTTCACGGTATCCGTTAGCACTTAATGCGGCTACCTCTTTTTTTATGTCTTCAATGGGCTTCCAACGCACTCTGCCTCGTGCCTTTGGGATAATACAATATGAACAAAAACGGTCACAACCGTCTTCAATCTTTAATGTTGCACGTGTGCGCTCTTCAAAATCTGTAATTCCCGTTGAAATAAGAGCCTCTCCGCTTGCGTGCTGAGTTAAGTGCATAACTCTGCAATCACCAGCAAAGTATTCATTTAATGAATTTACAAGTAATTTGTTATTTCTGTTACCAAGAACAATATCTGCTTCTGTAAGCTTCTCTGCCATTTCGGGAAAGGATTGCGGCATACACCCCGTCAGTACAACCGTGCTTTCAGGATATTTCTTTTTATAATGACGAACGCATTGCCTTGTTTTTCTGTCACTTTCGCTCGTAACGGTGCACGAGTTTATGACGAAAACATCTGCATTATCTTCGTCGTCAGTAATTTCATATCCGTTTTTCTTTAATTGCTCACGCATTTCTTGAGTTTCATATTGATTTACCTTGCACCCAAGAGTGTGAAAAAATACTTTCATAGTATCACCAAAGCATATTATAGCACATAAATTATATTTTTCATATAACAATTTGTCCCATTCATATAATTTTTTACGGAGGGATAACAATGAAAAAGCTTATATCAGTTTTACTGTGTATTTTTTTGATGATGACTATGTCGGTCATCGCTTTTGCAGAAGAGGGTAATGCAGTAACAGATACCTTGTCTGCAAAATCAGCAATACTTATGGAGATTTCAAGCGGTCAGGTTCTACTTTCAAAAAATCCTGATGAAAAATTACCACCTGCATCTATCACAAAAATTATGACACTTTTGCTTGTTATGGAGGCTGTTGACAGCGGAAAAATAACCCTTGAAGATACTGTTACTGCAAGTTTGAATGCCTCGTCAAAGGGTGGCTCACAAATCTGGCTTAAAGAGGGCGAGCAAATGACCGTTCACGAGCTTATAAAAGCTACAGCAGTTGCAAGTGCAAACGATGCAAGCACCGCTTTGGGTGAATACATAGCAGGGGACGAAATGACCTTTGTTGCGATGATGAATCAGCGTGCCGCAGAGCTTGGAATGGTGAATACAAATTTTGAAAACTGCTCGGGACTTGACGATACCACAGAAAATCATTACACCACAGCTCGCGATATTGCCATAATGAGCTGTGAACTTATGAAGCACGAAAAAATTAAGGAATACACAACAATATGGATGGATAGTCTTAGAAACGGTGAAACCGAGCTTGTAAATACAAACCGTCTTGTCCGTTTTTATGAGGGTACAACGGGGCTTAAAACAGGCACAACCTCAAAAGCTGGCTATTGCATAAGTGCCACCGCACAGCGTAACGGTATGGAGTTAGTGGCAGTAGTGCTTGGCAGTGATAACAGTAACGAACGCTTTGAAGATGCCAAAGCCTTGCTTTCTTGGGGATTTTCAAACTATGAAATTTTTACACCACAGGTCGATTTGTCACTTATTACAGATGTCAGTGTGCTTTATGGTGAGCAAACCACAATTTCGCCCGTAATAAGTAAGATTTCACCAATTCTTATTAAAAAAGGTACGCAGAGCAAAATTAATCAGCGAATAGATATGTGCATTGATGTTGAAGCACCCGTGGAAAAAGGTCAGACTTTGGGTACTGTTTATTTTGAGGCGGATGGTGAAACTGTTGCCACTTGTCCCTTAATCAGCGAAAATAAAGTCGAACGCAGAAGTGTATTTTTCGTCTTTTCTATGATGTGGTCAACATTTGCAAAAAAATAATTATAAAATACCAAAAAATCTATTGAAAAAACTCTCGTTTTAGGGTAAAATAATAAAAAACCATAGGCAAAGCGAGGACTAATAAAAAATGGCATTAAAGCTTAAAGATAAATATGTTAAGAATTTTATAAGTGATGACGAATTAAATGCTATGGCTCCTGCCGTTGCAGACGCTCATCAGAAAATAGTTGATAAAAGCGGCGAGGGTGCTGACTTTTTAGGTTGGGTTGACCTTCCCGTAAATTACGACAAAGAAGAATTCGAAAGAATTAAAAAAGCAGCCGCTAAAATTAAGGCTGATTCAAAGGCTTTGGTTGTTATCGGTATCGGTGGCTCATACCTCGGTGCACGCGCTGCGATTGAATTCTGCACTTCACAGAATTATAATCTCATTTCAAAAGATACTCCAAACATCTATTTCAGCGGTAATTCAATCAGTGGAAACTCACTTTCAGAGCTTGTTGACCTTGTAAAAGATGTTGATTTTTCAGTTAATGTTATTTCAAAGTCAGGTACAACTACTGAGCCTGCAATTGCTTTCCGTATTTTCCGTGAGCTTCTTATTGAAAAGTACGGCGAAGAAGAAGCAGCAAGAAGAATTTATGTTACTACCGACAAATGTAAGGGTACTCTTAAAGAGTTTTCTGACAAAGCAGGCTACGAAACTTTCGTAGTACCCGATGATGTTGGTGGCAGATATTCAGTTCTCACAGCAGTAGGTCTTCTTCCTATCGCTGTTGCAGGAATTGATATTGATAAAATGATGCAGGGTGCTGCTGACGCAAGAAATGATTATAGTGTTTGTGATATCGCAAAGAACGATTGCTATAAATATGCGGCACTTCGTAATATCCTTCTCGGCAAAGGTAAGGCAGTTGAGCTTATGGTGGCTTATGAGCCTGATTTCACAATGATGAACGAGTGGTTCAAACAGCTTTACGGCGAGAGCGAGGGTAAAGACGGCAAGGGTATCTTCCCATCAAGCGTTGTTTGCTCAACCGACCTTCACTCAATGGGTCAGTATATTCAAGACGGTGTCAGAATGTTGTTCGAAACCTCTGTAATGTTCACAAAGCCCAAGAGAGAGGTTACAATCAAGGCTGACGAAGTTAATGCTGACGGTCTTAACTTCCTTGCAGGTAAAACAATGGATTTTGTTAACCGTAAGGCTTATGAGGGCACATTGCTTGCTCACGTTGACGGTGGCGTTCCCAATATCTGCATTGAGATTCCCGAAATGAATGAATATGAATTCGGCTATCTCGTTTACTTCTTTGAAAAGGCTTGTGCAATTTCAGGCTA
>CALFTO010000097.1 GCA_937916195.1 uncultured Clostridia bacterium | reverse complement strand
GACACAACATTCTATGCAAAGCAGCAGCGTGTTGCTCTTCGTAACTGCGGTGTTATCGACCCCGAAGATATCGACGAGTACATAGCTTATGACGGTTATCAGGCTCTTGCAAAGTGCTTGACTGAATACACACCTGAGCAGGTTGTTCAGATTGTTAAGGATTCAGGACTTCGTGGCCGTGGCGGCGGCGGATTTCCCACAGGTCTTAAGTGGAGCTTTACAGCTGCTAACGCTGCAGACCAGAAATATGTAGTATGTAATGCTGACGAGGGTGACCCCGGTGCATTCATGGACCGTTCAGTTCTTGAAGGTGACCCACATTGTATTATTGAAGCAATGGCTATCTGCGGTTACGCAACAGGTGCTACTGAGGGTTATGTATATGTTCGTGCAGAGTACCCAATCGCAGTTGCTCGTCTTCAGATTGCTATTGACCAGGCTAAAGAATATGGCCTTCTCGGTAAAAACATCTTCAATTCAGGTTTCGACTTTGACCTTCACATCCGTCTTGGCGCGGGCGCATTCGTTTGCGGTGAAGAAACAGCTCTTATGACTTCAATTGAAGGTAACCGTGGTGAGCCCAGACCCCGTCCTCCATATCCTGCAGTTAAGGGTCTCTTCGGCAAGCCCACAACAGAAAACAACGTTGAAACATTTGCTAACATTCCTCAGATTATCCTCAAGGGTGCTGATTGGTTCGCATCAATGGGTACAGAGAAATCAAAGGGAACTAAAGTTTTTGCTCTCGGTGGTAAGATTAACAACACAGGTCTTGTTGAAGTTCCTATGGGTACTACTCTTCGTGAAGTTATCGACGAAATCGGTGGCGGTATCCCCAACGGCAAAAAGTTCAAGGCTGCTCAGACAGGTGGTCCTTCAGGCGGATGTATTCCTGCTGCTCTTATGGACACACCTATCGACTATGATAACCTTACAGCAATCGGCTGTATGATGGGTTCAGGCGGACTTATCGTAATGGACGAAGACAACTGTATGGTTGACATCGCTAAGTTCTTCCTCGACTTCACAGTTGATGAGTCTTGCGGTAAGTGTACTCCTTGCCGTGTAGGTACAAAGAGACTTCGTGAAATGCTCGAAAAGATTACAGACGGCAAGGCAACACTTGAAGACCTTGATAAGCTTGAAGAGCTTTGCTACTATATCAAAGAAAACTCACTCTGCGGTCTTGGTCAGACTGCTCCAAACCCCGTTCTTGCAACACTCAAGTTCTTCCGTGAAGAGTATGTTGCTCATATCGTTGACAAGACTTGTCCCGCAGGCGTTTGTAAGAAGCTTGTTAAGTATGAAATCGTTGAAGATTTGTGTAAGGGTTGTACACTCTGCTCAAGAAAGTGCCCTGTTGGTGCTATCAGCGGTACAGTTAAGAACCCACACACAATTGATGCTAACAAGTGTATCAAGTGCGGCGTTTGTATGGATTCTTGTAAGTTCGGCGCAATTATTAAAAAGTAAGGAGAGTGCTAAATTATGGTAAACATTAAGATTAACGACAAATCATATTCTGTACCCAAGGGTAGCACTATCCTCGAAGCTGCTCGTTATGCAGGTATAGAAATCCCAACACTTTGCTACCTTAAGGATATTAACGAAATCGGCGCTTGCCGTATCTGTATGGTAGAGGTTAAGGGCGCAAGAAGTCTTGTAACTGCTTGCGTATTCCCCGTAAATGAGGGAATGGAAATTTACACAAATACTGAAAAGGTAAGACATTCAAGAAAAATGACTCTTGAGCTTATCCTTTCAACTCACGACAGAAAGTGCCTTTCTTGCGTACGCAGTGGTAACTGCGAGCTTCAGAAGCTTTGCAAGGAATTCGGTGTTGAAGATGAGGGCAGATTTGATGGCGAAATCATCAAATATGATTTCGACGATTCAGCAGCACATATGGTAAGAGATAACAATAAGTGTATCCTTTGCCGTCGTTGTATCGCAGCTTGCGACCAGCAGGGTATTTCAGTTATCGGCGCAAATGCTCGTGGTTTTGATACTCACGTAAGCTCTGCATTCGATAAGGACCTTGCAGATGTTTCTTGTATCTCTTGCGGTCAGTGTATCGTAAACTGCCCCACAGGTGCTATCGTTGAAAAGGACGACACTGCAAAGGTATTCGCTGCAATTAACGACCCCGAAAAGTTTGTTATTGTTCAGACTGCTCCTTCAATCCGTGCAACACTCGGTGAAGCATTCGGTATGCACATCGGTACAAACGTTGAGGGCAAAATGGTTGCTGCTCTTCGCAGACTTGGCTTTGATAAGGTATTTGATACTGACTTTGCAGCTGACCTTACAATTATGGAAGAGGCTAATGAGCTTCTTGACCGCGTACAGAACGGCGGTACTCTTCCTATGATTACATCTTGCTCACCCGGTTGGATTAAATACTGTGAGCATTATTATCCCGACCAGATAGGTCACCTTTCAAGCTGCAAATCACCTCAGCAGATGTTCGGCGCAGTTATGAAGACATACTACGCTGAAAAGATGGGCATTGACCCCAAAAATATGGTAGTTGTAGGCGTTATGCCTTGTACTGCTAAGAAGTTCGAGACAAAGCGTGACGGTCAGTCAGCTTCAGGTTATCCCGATGTTGATATTGCAATCACAACAAGAGAGCTTGCAAGAATGATTGAAACAGCAGGTATCTTCTTCAAGCATCTTCCTGATGAGAAGTTTGATATGCCATTCGGCGAGAGCACAGGTGCTTCAACCATCTTCGGAGCTTCAGGCGGTGTTATGGAAGCTGCTCTTCGTACTGCAGTTGAAAAGCTCACAGGTAAAGAGCTTGAAAACGTAGACTTCACAGAGGTTCGCGGTATGCAGGGCGTTAAAGAAGCAGAATACGACGTTGCAGGCAAGAAGATTAAGGTTGCAATCGCAAGTGGTACAAAGAACGCAAAGGTTCTTATGGACCAGATTAAGAACGGCACAAGCGAATATCTCTTTATTGAGATTATGGGTTGTCCCGGCGGTTGTATCAACGGTGGCGGTCAGCCAATTCAGCACGCAGTTGTTCACAACTTCGTTGACCTTAAGGCTCGTCGTGCAGAGGCTCTCTATACTGCTGACAGAAACAACGCAGTTAGAAAGTCACACGAAAACGAGGCTATCAAGACACTCTATACTGAGTATCTCGGCAAGCCCGGTAGCCATAAGGCTCATGAAATTCTTCATACAACATATATTGCAAGAAAGAAGTATTAATTTTTCATAAAAATTAAATGAGGGCGGGGAGTATAATGGTTGTACTTCCCGTCTTGTTTTTTCTATGAATTTGGTGTATCATATATAATATATAATGTATTAAGGGAAAGAATTCAAATGTTTAAAAAGCTTATCTCACTATTACTCGTATTTTCTTTTGTATTTAGCCTTACAGCTTGCAAAAATGATGAGGATTTTGAAGAAAATACATCTACAACAGAGTCAACAACCGAGAGTACAACAGAAAACACAACGGAATCAACCTCAGCAAGTGAAACATCAACAACTGAAACCACAACTCAAGTACCCACAGTTAAAGTGACAATACCTGAAGGCTATACTCTTGTGCGAATTTCGTGGCTTTTAGAGGAAAAAGGCTTTTGCACTTCTGAAGAATTCCTTAAAACTGCTCAAAATTACAAACAATGGCTCGATTTAACTCAGTATCCCTTTTTGAACAGCTTGCAAAGTGCTGAAAATGTGTGTTTCAAGCTTGAAGGCTATATTTTCCCCTTGACTTATGATATTCCCGAAAATGCCAATGCGCAGGATATTATAAAAATGTTCTTAAATGGCACAAAGCAGAGACTTAATGACACTTTTATGACTATGGTGCAACAATCGGGCTTTACTGTGCACGAAATTCTCACTCTTGCATCTCTTATTGAGAAAGAGGCAAAACTCGATGAGCATAGACCTATGATTTCTTCTGTGCTTCATAACCGTCTTGATGCAGGAATGCAGTTCCAATGTGACCCTACGGTTAAATATTGCACGGGCGTAATTCAGCTTATTTACCCCGAAAAAATTGACCATTATAAATACTATTATAATACCTATCGCTGTAAAGGACTTATGGCAGGACCTATCTGCAATCCGGGTTGGGCATCAATTGAGGCGGCATTAAGTCCTGCAAATACAAATTATCTTTACTTTATAATCGGCACAGTACCACCCTACGAGGCGAAATACTCCGAAACTTTCGCCGAGCACGAAAAATTCTGGAATGAAAACAAAGACCGATTAACAGGGGGCTGATATTTATGAACATAAAACTCGCCGACAGACTTGTCGAACTTCGCAAAGAAAACAAATTATCCCAAGAGGCTTTGGCTGAAAAATTGGGTCTTAGCCGTCAGGCAATCTCAAAGTGGGAGCGTGCTGAGGCTTCGCCCGATACGGATAACCTTATCGCTCTTGCTACTCTTTACGGCATAAGCCTTGATGAGCTTTTAGGTAATGAGCCAAAAGCAGAAAAAGAAGTGCCCGCAGAGGAAAAATCTCTCACGGACACTCAAATTAAGGCTAAAAATCATTTAACAAAAGCACCGCTTCTTTTACTTGTCGCAGTTGCCGTTTATGTTGTTGGCGGAATTATAATCGGTGGCAAATGGTGGGCAGTAATGTGGATTTTGTTCCTGTTGGTGCTTGAATATGCACTTGTTTCGGCTTCAAAGTTTTATGAAAACAAAAAAGTTATGTCAATTGTGCTTATGACTTTGGCGGCTGTGTTAAGTGCAGTTTCGGTTTATATATTACTTGGTATGTTACTATCCCTTTGGAGTATCGCTTGGGTTGTTTTTCTCGTTATACCCGCTTATCTTTACATAGCATTAATTAAAAAGGAATAAAAAATGCCCGAAGAAAAACTTCGGGCAAAATTTTTGTTTATTTGTACAGATTAAAAAGGATTTGATAATAATATTCCTCATAAACATAAGAGTTTCCCATATTTGCAAATCCTATAATCATAGTAAAAATAGTAGAGATTATTGAAAGTCCGATGTTAACTGCAAGACCGATAAGTCCCCATTTTCCGTATTCCTTAGCACTTCGGGGCTTCTTGTCTTTTTCAACAAGATAAAGAATGAGTGCCAAAACCGGTATGAAGAAGCAAAGCACTTTAAGTCCTGTCGATGGGGTGTCATCAACGAATTGCTGGGGCATAGGACCAAAAGACATACCGCATTTTACACAGATAACTGCATTTGGGTCACATTGATTACCGCAACGTGGGCAGAATTTGTGCTGTGGTGCACCATAAGGGTTGTAGCCCTGCTGATTATAGGGTGGGGGAGGTGGAGTTTGCTGTTCACCGCCGTAATTATACTGATTATATACGGGCTCTGCAGGTGCTTCGGGAGCGGGCTCAGCAGGAGCTTCAGTAACTTCTTCATTTATAACCTCTGCGGGTGCTTCAACCGCTTCTTCAGCAAAGTCATAACCGCAGTATGTGCATTTCATAACACTATCGTCAAGATTAAGTGAGCATTTGGGACATTTTTTCATTATAGTCACCTCGTGTAAAAACTAATAATATAAGTACATATTATCACTTTCATTTTATCTTGAAATTCGCCTCTTGTCAACAGGAAAATATATAAAGTGCAAAGTGAAAAACGCAAAACGCAAAATTATATTATAATTCCAAAATAGAATTAAAAAAGTAGAGAAGTGATATATAATGTAGGGACAGAACTCCTGTTCTGTCCGTAATAAAAGCAATTACTTTACCGCGGACAGACAAGGATGTCTGTCCCTACAAGTCTATCCTTCATAAGAGAAAGACGGTGGACAATAAAATGCAACATAAAATAAGGACCCCACTCTTTTGAGTGAGGTCCCATTTTATTTTAAGGATTTAATTATTTCTCGCTGGGAGCATAAAGGTCCTTAAGACGAGTAAGGTGCTCATATCTTGCCTTTGCAGTTTCCTCAGCCTGAGCGAAGAGAACTTCTGCTCTTTCGGGGAATGCACGTGAAAGTGATGAGTAACGAGCCTCGTTCATAATGAAGTCGCGGTAGCTTGTTGTAGCTTCCTTGCTGTCGATTGTGAATGGGTTCTTACCTTCTGCCTTAAGAGCAGGGTTGTAACGGAACATATTCCAGTAACCGCAGTCAACAGCCTTCTTCATTTCAGCCTGGCAGTTAACCATACCGCCCTTGATTGAGTGCATTTCGCAAGGTGCGTATGCAATGATGATTGAAGGACCGTGGTAAGCTTCAGCCTCTGTGATAGCCTTGATTGTCTGGTTCTGGTCTGCGCCCATAGCAATCTGTGCAACGTAAACATAGCCATAGCTCATTGCGATTTCAGCAAGGCTCTTCTTAGCGATAGCCTTACCTGCAGCTGCGAACTGAGCAACCTGACCAATGTTAGATGCCTTAGATGCCTGACCGCCTGTGTTTGAGTAAACCTCAGTATCGAATACCATAATGTTTACATCTTCGCCACTTGCGAGAACGTGGTCAACACCGCCGAAGCCGATGTCGTATGCCCAACCGTCGCCACCGAAAATCCAAACTGATTTCTTTGAAAGGTATTCGCTGTTTGCAAGAATGTCTTTCTTCATATCGCAATCGCAATCGAAGCCTTCAAGAGCCTCAACGAGTGCCTTTGAAGCAGCAACGTTCTTGTCACCGTCTTCAAGAGTTGCAAGGTATTCGTTAGCAGCTGCAACTACGTTTTCAGGTGTGTTGCAGTTGTCAAGGATAGCCTTAACATCATCAACAAGACGATTTCTGATAGCCTTCTGACCAAGGTACATACCGTAACCGTGCTCAGCGTTATCTTCAAAGAGTGAGTTAGCCCAAGCAGGACCGTGACCATCTTTGTTTACTGTGTAAGGTGATGTAGCAGCAGGACCGCCCCAGATTGATGAACAACCTGTAGCATTTGAAATGTACATTCTGTCACCAAAGAGCTGTGT
>CALFTO010000096.1 GCA_937916195.1 uncultured Clostridia bacterium | reverse complement strand
CAATATAATTATATATCTGTTCTTATATGTTTTCAATTAAAATAATCTTAAGATTTTGTAAGGTTTAATAATAAAAAATCGTCACAAAATGTCATTTTATAACGATTATAAATATAACAAGTCACATTTATATGGGGTTAGGAATGGTTTTGTGAACGTAATTATAGACAGCAATATTACGGAAATTGAAAAGGTAAAATACGATATTATAAATTTTCTTGACGATAAAGGGGTTTCATATACCATTGTTGATGATGGTAACAGTAGTAGAATTTGTATCAGCTTTGAGAATCAAGACGATAAATCAACTTATGGTGCTTGTTCAATTGTCATTGACTCTTGCAACAAAGATATTTACAGAATTTATCCAAATGAAATTCTTTATATCGCCATTGAACATCGAAAATCTGTACTTTACTTAACCAACAACAAAAGAATCGAGACATATTATCATATAGACCATTGGAAAGATGTGCTTGATAAAAGAATGTTTGCTCAACCACATTACAGCTACATAGTTAATCTGAACTACGTCTGTGAAGTGACAAAGGAGTTCGTGACACTTAGATACGGTGTTGAAGAGTATAAAGTTTATACGTCATCAAGGAAAATCTCATCATTCAAAAAATTTTTTATGAATTATAGTAACAAATAGGAGGATAATGAAATGGATGTAAAAGAATGGAGAAATCGCATTGTTCGAAGATCAGACTTTTCATGTGATTTAACACATTTAACAAAAGCAAACGGTAAAAATAGTAGTTTAGATGTTCTTGTGAAAATTCTAAAAGATAAAAAATTGGTTGGTGGTTCAGGATTTGTTTGTGATTATAAACCAGTTGTATGTTTTCAAGATATCCCATTAAGCTCTTTATCTGAAAACATTTTATATGAGCAACTATTACATAAACAGAATCCTAAGCAACCTTGTAGATATGATGCTTTTGGATTGCGGTTTTCTAAAACTTATGTATACAAAAAGGGTGGCAGACCGGTAATCTATGAAGCAACAAAGACTGCAAAAGAATTCTTACCTAAAAATGAATATTGGCGGATAGTTAAACTTGACTTGTCTGACGATAAAAATGTTGTTGATTGGACACATGAACGTGAGTGGAGAGTAAAAGGTAATTTAGAGTTTGAATGGTCAGATGTTGAAATTATCCTGAGCCAAGAACATAGCCTTCAACAATTTATAAAAAAATGCAAAGAAAACAATATAGAAGGTGTATTAGATGAGGTTAAAGGCATTATAACTCTCAAAAGCTTGATTTTTTAATATGATTTACTTTCTTATTGATTTGTGTTCACAATTTATATTTGGGATATGATTTTTACTAAAAACATTTTTATGTGGTGTCGGCGAAAACCGACACCATTTTTTCTTTTTCGGGGAAGTTCTTGACAAACGGTACATTTGTTCCGTATAATATATTGGTAAATTATATATTTACCTCACAATTAAATATCAGCTGAAACACATATTTATAAGAGCCGATAGTGAGCCGGAAATCACTATACTGACCGAAGAAGTATATGTCCGAATACTTGGTCGGGAAACATACGGACAATTTGAGCTTAAATTTTAAGCCGTTACATAGTTTCAGTACAAACTGTGCGAGAGGATGAAATGTCTTCCCGCTATTTGTACTGTCTATGTGACGGCTTTTTTATTGTGCAATTTTAACGAAAATAAAAAAGTTTTCGATTTTGGTTGATTTTTTGGCTTTCTAAACCCTTACCCCTTAGAGGGTATTTTCTCTCGTGTACCTTGAAAACTGAATGACCGTCCGAAAGTGATATGACTTTGCGATGATATGAGCGAGGCAACGTTGGGGTGAGATTCCCGAGCAGGAACTATTTCGGGTGAAACGGCAAAATTGATATAAATGATACTACAGCCACCTTTTAAATTTTATTGTCATATTGTAACATTTTGCGGGTTGTAATTCCCATTGTATATAGGGAGTCGTGCTAAATAATAACTGTCCCCACAAATGTAAGAGCAGTCATTAGCTATTTTTTAATCCCTTTATAAATATAGTAAGGCTTAGAGAATATATAACTTCCATTCAGTTGTACTTGTGCAAGATTTTCGATAAACTCATCATATTCTTCTTTGCTCAATGCACCTGTCTTTTCTTCAAAAAGCCACGCTATATCTTTGCTTAATTCATAACCTAAGAAACCTTCTGAATATTCCGTTTCAACAACATTATGAATACTTACAGAACTTTCAAACAAATTACTTTTATTGAAGATGCCGTACATTCTTCTGCCAATCCAACTGTCAAGGTCATCCATCCAGGGCTGCTTTGTAACGGCATAAGCATGAATGGCTTTTGAAATTATTTTCTTGTTTTCGCCATTATATGCAATGCTTTCCCAATCACAGTTTACGCAGATTACAGTTCCACCTGGTTTTAAAATTCTGTGGATTTCGTTTACTAAAAGGTCTTTGTCAGACACACATTCAAACATATCTGCAGAAAATACAAAATCAAAACTATTATCGGGGAATTTAAGTTTCTTTGAGCAGTCCATTACTTTAAGTTTAATTGGTTTTTTGTATTTCACATCCTTAAACCATTTGTCTGTGATATCAACACCGATAGCCTTTTGAATTTTATCAGGGAAAGCCTGTTGCAATCCAACAAGAAAACCTGCATCCTTACAACCTAAATCTGCAACAACTGCATTATCGGGCAAATCAATTTGTTCAAAAATAGCTTTATTTAATGATAAGAATTTATTGTTACTCATTTTAATAACCTCCAAAAATTGAATAAAAAATACTGTTAACAGCTATATGCCATTAACAGTAATATAAAAGGTCAACTTTTCTCTATTACTCTATTAGGCACATAGCAAATTGAGCCTGTACCTAATACAAGATACAAGCTATCTTCGTCTGCGTCGAATAGAGATAAAGAACATACCGGTTTCCTCCAAATAAGATTTGAACTAATTATACAATATATTTTTTAAAATGCAAGCCTTTAATATAACAACCTATTGGTTATGAATTCTTTTCTTTATATGCATACCCGAAATCTATTGGTGGAGAAGTAACAGAAATATATATGAATTCAACATTACCGTCATTTAATAATCCGTGAATATCGGAATCAGCAAATCTGACAACATCATCTGCAGTGAAAATCATTTCTTTGTCATCTGCAAGAAGTAGTTTTCCTGTTCCTTGAACGGCGTACCAAATTTGTTCAGAAGTGTCGTGTTTATGCCGTGGCTGACATGCACCAACTTCAAGATGAACTTCCGTAATTGTAACTCTTTCGCTTTTTGAGTTTTCGGGATTAATCAGTTGCCTTGAAACAACCCCGGGATTTGAAAGTTCTTTTATGTTTTCACGTTTTATAAATTCCATACTGACACCTCGTTCCACGCTTGTTCCAATGCCCAATTTTGCATTTTAGCAAACATCTTACCTTTTATATCTTCATATTTAATCCACATTAAAATATGGTCTGTTTCAACTGCTTCGGAAATCTTCTCATCGAGTTCACCTATATAGTAACTTTGAATAGGATGAAAATAACCTAATTTGGGATGAGTAGTAAAAGTTTCTGCCGAGCAGATTTTTTCTTTTATCACAACGGTATAACCTGTTTCTTCAAGGCATTCTCGTTTGATGCACTCCTCATCGGTTTCGTTTTTATCCAAACCACCACCGAGTAAAAAGTAGCCTTTATCTGTTTTTATAACACCAATTTTATTGTTATGTACAGGAATTAAATATGCACCTTCTCTATCGGTATATTTAACACTTTCTTTAATTCCAAATACTTTGTGCATACTTACACCCCCATAGCTCAATTTATAAAATAATTATACCACACCCATACCAAACAAATCAACCTGAATACATATCCTTGTGCTTGTAGTTTTCAAGTGTGAGGATTTTTTATTTCAAAAGAAAGGAGCGTGAACAAATGACGTAGTCATTTCCTCTTGCGATAATGCGGTATGCATTGTCGTAACCTCTGTGGCAGCAGAAATCTATATATTCTTCATCTGCCTGTCACAGATGTTTAGAAAGAGTGCAGAGAAAACCTTATGAAAAGTGTTCTTTGCACACCGTAGGTCGCAATAGCACTTTTGATAGCCCTATGGATGTCGAAAGTGCTATTGCGTTACTTTTGACAAAAGTAACAAAACCAGAAGAAGTAAAATTTTAAAAGAAAGAAGTGAAAAGTATAAGAAAAACAATATCATTCAGCGTAGGCAAAGGCTCGCTTACTCACAATCGCAGAGATTTCATTGCACAGAATGTTGATGGTGACAGAACAAAGCTCAATAAAGAATACTGTAATGAAAATCTCGGAGATGTGTATCATCAGTTATTTGATGAAGCACTGAAGCGGTATAACGATAAGCAAAAACGAGCCGACAGAAAAATTGAAAGCTATTACGATAAGATTCGTACCGGCAGACAGGAGAAGCTGTTCCATGAAATTATCGTTCAGATTGGTAATCAGGATGATACCAATACACAATCTGAGGATAGCGAAGTCGCAATAAAAATCCTTGATGAATATATGGAGCATTTTCAGGAACGCAATCCAAATCTAAGAGTGTTTTCTGCTCATCTTCATCTTGATGAAAAAACACCTCATCTGCACATTGACTTTGTTCCGTTTGTGACAGGCAGTAAAAGAGGTCTTGATACCCGTGTATCACTAAAGCAGGCACTGTTAGCTCAAGGCTTCAAGGGTGAAAGCAAATTTGAAAGTGAGTGGAGTAAATGGGCGTTGTCAGAAAAAGAGCAGTTAGCTTCCGTAATGAAAAAGTACGGAATTGAATGGGAACAGCTCGGCACTCATAATGAGCATTTAAGTGTTTATGATTTTAAAAAGAAAATGCGTGCCGAAGAGGTACAGGAGCTTGAAACAAAAGCCGAAGCCCTCAGTGAAAAAATCAACGATATGCTTGATTTTGAGGTTCAGGTGGAAAACATTTCAAATATGTTTTATGAAGATGAAGAATACAAGCTACCCGAACCAAGCTCTCTGATGTCGGCAAAAGCGTATAAAACAAGAATCGTTGAGCCTCTGTTTAACCGTCTTATTGCTCTTGCAAAAACAGCAGTTAAGATGTGCTTTGAGTTTAAGGCTCAGATGGAAAATGCAAAGCTATGGGCTACCCGTGATAAGAATATGGTTAAGCATCTGACCAAGGAAAACGATGCCCTATATACCGAAAATCAAAAGCTTCATAAAGAGGTTAAAGAATTTAAACTGCTTAAACGAATTTTCGGTGAAGAAAAAATATCGGAGCTTGTGAAATCGGCAAAGGAAACCGAGCAGATTCAAGGAAGAACAAAATCTAAGAAATATGAAAGGAACAGATAAATGACAAAAGAAGACAGATTTATCAACACGTTATTAGAAAAACCGGAGGCGGTAAAGCCTCAGACAACCGAAATAGTAAATATGTCTGTAGGAAAAATTGTTCCGAATTTTAAGAATCCGTATAAGTGCCGAGATGAAGATATGAAGCTATTGGAAGACAGTATTCGTGAAAACGGTATCATTCAACCGTTAATGGTTCGCAAGGATGAAAATGCTAATGTGTACGAAATCATATCGGGACACAGAAGATATCTTGCTGCAACAAGACTTGAAATGACAGAGGTGCCCG